>JACMQR010000044.1 GCA_014376885.1 Polaromonas sp. | reverse complement strand
CCAGGACCACGCCGAGCAGCGCGCGCAAGTTGGCCAGCACCGCCAGGCGCTGGGCAGCGGGCGCCGCGGTGGCGGCGAAGCGCGCCAGCACATCGCCCTGGTCATAGATTTTTTGCAGCGCGTCGTGCGGCGGCAAGCTGTTGACCCAGTCTTTCCAGCGCTCCAGAATTGCAGCCAGCCCCTGCAGTTCGGTGGCCAGCAGTTCCGATTTCTTGAGCAGCTCTAACAAAGGCAGCTTGAGTTGGCGCTGCAGCAGCGCGATGTGTACCAGGCTGGCATCGCCCAGGCCGAACAGCGGCGAGCGCAAGGCGCGCGCCAGCGACAAATCGTGCTGCGGCGACACCAGCGCATCGAGCAGTGCCACCATGTCGAGCACTTCGCAGCAGTCGATCAGCTGGGTTTTCTCGCCGATCTGGGCCGGGATGTGCAGCGCTCGCAGCGCCTGTTGCAGCGGCAGCAGGCCGGCCAGCTTGCGCGACAGCACCATCACGTCAAGCGGCTTGAGCCCGGTGGCCAGCTGCTCTGCGATCCAGGCAGCCGCCTGGCAGGCTTCAAGGGTTCGCAGGGTTTCTTCGGGCAGATCGCGCGGTGTGGTCAGGCTGTCGCGCCAGCCGGTGGGGCCTCATAGCCGTCGGCCTCGCGGGCCTGGCCCATGGCCGCATTCACCACGCCGACGACCGCCAGCGAATTGCGCCGGGTGTGGTCGCAGCTGAGCAGGTCGCCACCCAGCGCTCGGACAACGAAGGCCTGAGCGGCGCGAAACACCTGCGGCTCGGCGCGCCGGAAGCGGTAGATGCTTTGCTTGGGGTCGCCCACCAGGAACACGCTGGGCGCGCCGCCGTAGCCATTCAGCCAGCTTGACAGCGCCTGCCACTGCAGCGGGTTGGCGTCCTGGAACTCGTCGATCATCAGGTGCTTGATGCGCGCGTCCAGCCGTTCTTGCACCCAGCCGGGCAGCACCGGGTCGGCCAGCATGACCAACGCGGCCCGCTCGACGGACTGGCGCAGCTCGGTCTCCACGGCAGTGACCGTCGCGGCGCCAAAAGCCGGCGCATTTTTCAGCCAGTCAAGCACCGCATCGGTCGACACATCCCAGGGCAAGGCGCGCAGCAGGCCCATCACACCGGCTGCAGCGCGCGAGGTCGACAGCTTCCAGCCGGTTTCATCGCGCAGGGCAGCGCCCTGGTCAACCGCCTGGAAAATAGCCAATGCAGATTGGTTGGGGCAAGCGCGGTGCCGCGCTATCGAAGCGATAGCTTTAGCCAAAACACCTCAGGGCATCGGTTTCTGCCACAATAACAGGCGTTTTTGCCTGCCTTTCCTATCGTAAACAGACCCAAGGAGTCATCATGGCCAATGAGCTGATTAAACACACCACCGATGCCACCTTCGATGCGGACGTGCTTAAGTCCCCCACCCCGGTACTGGTCGATTATTGGGCTGAATGGTGCGGCCCGTGCAAGATGATCGCACCGATCCTGGATGATGTGGCCACCAGCTACGCCGGCAAGCTGCAGATTGCCAAGATGAACGTGGACGAAAACCGGGAAATTCCGGCAAAATTCGGCATCCGGGGCATTCCCACTTTGATGCTGTTCAAGAACGGCGAACTGGCCGCCACCAAGGTCGGAGCCCTGAGCAAGTCACAACTGACCGCCTTCATCGACCAGCAACTGGCCTGACTGACCTGCCCCGGCTGCCCAGGCCCACCCACCATGGCCGGCAGCGGGCGTTCCGGCGTTAAAACAGGACTGCCTTGGCGCTCGAATTTCCTGTCATAATCGTTGCGACTCACCAGCCTAGCGCTTCAGGGGCTGGTTCGAATTCCCGGTTTGCAAGCCTTCTTGCCCAGAGCGGCTTCTTTTCAGACCTCCCCGTTTTTTAAAATCAACTCCGTCAGGAGTCACTCCATGCACTTAAACGAACTCAAGGCGCTGCACGTGTCTGAAGTCCTCAAACAGGCCGAGGCCCTTGAGATTGAAAACGTCGGGCGAATGCGCAAGCAAGAGCTGATGTTTGCCATCATCAAAAAGCGTTCGAAAACCGGCGAGACCATCGTGGCCGACGGGGTGCTGGAAGTACTGCCTGATGGTTTTGGCTTCCTGCGTGCGCCCGACTCCAGCTACACCGCCAGCACGGACGATATTTACATCAGCCCGAGCCAGATCCGCCGCTTCAACCTGCACACCGGCGACATGATTGAAGGCGAGGTGCGCACGCCCAAGGACGGCGAGCGTTATTTCGCGCTGAACAAGCTCGACAAGATCAACGACGGCGCGCCCGAGGACAACAAGCACAAGGTCATGTTCGAGAACCTGACGCCGCTGTTCCCGCGCGAGCAGTTCAAGCTCGAGCGCGACATCAAGGCCGAAGAAAACCTGACGAGCCGGATCATCGACATCATCGCGCCCATTGGCAAGGGCCAGCGCGCCTTGCTGGTGGCACCGCCCAAGTCGGGCAAGACGGTGATGATGCAAAACATCGCCCACGCCATCGTCGCCAACTATCCCGAAGTCGTCATGATGGTGCTGCTGGTCGATGAGCGCCCCGAGGAAGTGACCGAGATGCAGCGCAGCGTGCGCGCCGAGGTGATTTCATCGACCTTCGACGAGCCGGCAGCGCGCCATGTGCATGTGGCCGAAATGGTGATCGAGCGCGCCAAGCGCCTGGTCGAGCTTGGCAAGGACGTGGTCATCTTGCTGGACTCCATCACTCGGCTGGCCAGGGCCTACAACAATGTGCTGCCCTCGTCCGGCAAGGTGCTGAGCGGCGGCGTCGATGCCAACGCGCTGCAGCGCCCGAAGCGCTTTTTCGGCGCGGCCCGCAAGATCGAGGAAGGCGGCAGCCTGACGATCATCGGCACCGCGCTGATCGACACCGGCAGCCGCATGGACGAGGTGATCTTCGAGGAATTCAAGGGCACCGGCAACTGCGAGATCCACCTGGACCGCCGACTCTATGAAAAGCGGGTGTTTCCGGCGCTCAACCTCAACCGCAGCGGCACCCGCAAGGAAGAACTGCTGCTGGCGCCCGAAATCCTGCAAAAGTCGCGCATCCTGCGCCAGTTCATGTACAACATGGACGAGATCGAATCCATGGAGCTCATGCTCAAAAACATGAAAGCCACCAAAAACAACCACGAGTTTTTCGACATGATGCGGCGCGGCGGCTAAGGATATAGCCCCACGCTTGTCGCTTCGCGTTCTGCGCTGGCCCCCCTGATGAGGCTGTGCAGCCTGTGGCCCGGTAAAACCGGTTACGCGGCCAATACTGGCGTGGGGCACCGGTTTGCTACGTTAGCACTTGATTTAATGTGATAATCAGCGGCTTCATGGAAAGTGCCTGGAACTGGTCCGGGTGGCTGCCAAAACGATGAAAAAGGAAACAAAATCATGAAATCAGGCATTCACCCCAACTACCGCGAAGTCTGCTTTGTGGACCTGTCCAACAACTTCAAGTTCGTCACCCGCTCGTGCGTGAACACCAAAGAGATGCTGAAGATGGAAGACGGCCGCGAACTGCCGCTGTACAAGCTTGACACGTCCAGCGAGTCGCATCCGTTTTACACCGGCACGCAAAAGTCCGTCGACAACATGGGTGGCCGCGTCGAGCGGTTTCGCAACCGTTTTGGCAAAACCGCTGCCAAGGACGCTACCGCTGAAGCGGCTCCGGTCGCTGCCGAATAAGCTGAACAAAAATTTGCCGCTCAGCCAAGAAAGCAGCCTGAAATTCAGGCTGCTTTTTTTTCGGCAGGTTTTTCTGGCGCCCGCGCCGGGCGCCGGTTCCTTTTGACCACGCTTTTGTTTTGAACAAACCGTCTCCCGCCATCCTTGCCCAGTCTGCGGTGCGCCGTTTGCCGCGCCCGGCGCTGCTGCTGTTTTGTGCGGCCTATATTTTCCCCGGCTTCCTCGGGCGGGGTCCGTGGAAAAACGAGGACATTGCCGCCTTCGGCGTGATGCGCGAGCTCTCGGCAGCGGCGGGCAACTGGCTCCAGCCGCAGCTTCTTGGCCAGGCGACCGGGTTTGATGCCTTGGTGCCCTACTGGCTGGGCGCACTGGCCATCCGGCTGCTGCCTTTTCTTGACCCGGCCACAGCGGTGCGGATTCCCTACATGGCACTGCTGGTACTGACCCTGCTGGCCACCTGGTATGCCGTTTACTTCCTGGCCAGAAGCCCGCAGGCCCAGCCCGTGGCATTTGCCTTTGGCGGCGAAGCCGATCCGGTGGACTATGCGCGCGCCATCGCCGACGGCGGCGTCCTGGCGCTGATCGCCAGCCTGGGCCTGGCGCAGTTTTCCCACGAGACCACGCCAGCTCTGGCGCAGCTGGGTTTCACAGCGCTGACGTTCTACGCCATGGCTTGCAGCCCTTACCGCAGCGCCAGCCGGATTGCCGGGCCGGCTCTTAGCCTGCTCGCCGGCCTGGCCGGCCTGGCGTTGAGCGGCGCGCCGACTCTGGCGCTGCTGCTTGGCGCAGGCGGCGCGCTGGTGCAGTGGACGCACACCCGGCCCAACCTACCGTCGACCGGTGCAGACGCCGAAAGCCCGCGTGCCGCCGGGCACTGGCTGCTTTTGACAGTTGCCAGCACGCTGGCGGTCGCCCTGCTCAGCACCGCGCTTGATCTGTGGCGCTGGCGCATCGACCTGCCCGGCGCCCATGACGTCTCTGCCTGGGCAGACTGGAAAAGCCTGGGCCGTTTGCTGCTCTGGTTCACCTGGCCGGCCGGGCCGCTGGCCTTGTGGACGCTGTGGCGCTGGCGCAGGCAGCTGGTCAGCCGGCATGTGGCGCTGCCGCTGTGGTTTGCCGCCATGACCGTGGCCTCGGCCCTGACCACGACCGCGTCTGACCGCAGCTTGCTCCTGAGCTTGCCGCCGCTGGCCGCGCTGGCGGCCTTTGCCCTGCCCACGCTCAAGCGCAGCGCGGCTTCGCTGATCGACTGGTTCACGCTGCTGTTTTTCACCAGCTGCGCGATTGCCATCTGGGTTATCTGGATTGCCATGCAAACCGGCGTTCCCCGCCAGCCAGCGGCCAATGTGGCCAAACTGGCGCCCGGCTTTGAGCCCAGTTTTTCACTGCTGGCCTTTGTCGTTGCCGCTGGTGCCACCCTGGCCTGGGCCTGGCTGGTGCGCTGGCGCACCGGCGCCCACCGGGCGGCCATCTGGAAGTCTCTGGTCCTGCCCGCCGGCGGCGCCACCTTGTGCTGGCTGCTGCTGATGACGCTCTGGATGCCTTTGCTTGACCATGCCCGCAGCCTGGGCCCGCTGTCGCGGCAGGTGGCCAGCCTGGTGGACAAGAAAAACTGCGTGGAGATCTACGGGGTCGGCAGCGCCCAGGCGGCGGCCTTGCAGTACCACGGCGAGCTTGAGCTGCGCCGGGCAACGCCGGCGGCAAGCTGCCCCTACCTGGTGGTCGACGTGACGGCCCAGTCAAGCCTGGGCGGCGCGGTCAACCTGCCTGACTGGGCCTTTCAGGCGACGGTGCGCAAACCGACCGACAAGACCGAAAACATGCTGGTCTACAAGCGTGTCAGCCCTGCCGCAGCGCCCGCACTGCGCGGCCCATGAGCGAGCTCAGGCTCATCGGCCGCCATGCCGGCACCGTCCTGGTGGGTCAGCTGGCAGTGATGGCCTTTGGCGTTGCCGACACGGTGATTGCCGGGCGCCACAGCGACGTTGCGCTGGCCGCGCTGTCGGTCGGATCGGCGCTGTACATCAGCGTGTATGTCGGCCTGATGGGCGTGCTGCAGGCCCTGCTGCCGATCTGGGCTGAAATGCTTGGAGCGCGCCGGTTTCAAGCCATCGGACCGTCGGTGCGCCAAAGCCTGTACCTGTGCGGCTTCCTCAGCCTGGCAGGCATGGCCGTCCTGCTGCTGCCCGGGCCGCTGCTGGGCTGGGCGCAGGTGCCCGACGCCATGCAGGGCGACGTCCGGCGCTACCTTGGGGTGCTGGCCTTTGCGCTGGCGCCTTCACTGCTGTTCAAGCTCTACGCCACCTTCAACCAGTCCCTTGGCAAGCCGCGCCTGGTGACCT
>JACMQR010000320.1 GCA_014376885.1 Polaromonas sp. | reverse complement strand
TCCCAGCGCGAGCGCACGGTGCTGGTCGCCTCGTTCAGCGCCTTTGTCGTGATTGCCGTCAGCGCCCTGCTGGGCCTGCAGATCCTGGAGTTCTTTGGCATTTCGCTGGCCAGCTTTCAGGTCGGCGGCGGCATGCTGCTGCTGATCAGCGCCATGAACATGCTCAATGCCCAGCCGGCCGAGGCCAAACCGCAAACCAACGAGTTCGACGACGGCGCCGAAAAAGCCGCCCGGGGCGCCAGCATCGCCGTGGTGCCGCTGACGATTCCGCTGCTCACCGGCCCGGCCACCATGTCCACGGTGGTGATCTATGCCGAAAAGGCCAAGACCATTTTCCAGCTCGGCACGCTGGTCGGCTACGGCGTGGTCATCGGCCTGGCAACCGCCATCTGCTTTTCGCTGGCCGAGCCGATCTCGCGCGTGCTGGGCAAGACCGGCATCAATGTCATGACGCGCCTGATGGGCTTGATTCTGGCCGCGCTGGCGGTCGAGGTGATGGCCGACGGGCTGGGCAAGCTGTTTCCGGTGCTGCGCGGCTGAATCTCTGAAGCTGACTGCCGGGCGCCGGCCCGGCCTATCGGTTGACCGTCTGTTTGGACATCGACAGCACGATGGCGCTGCCGACGACCAGGCTGGCGGAAATCACCAGCAGGCCGTTGTTGGTGCTGCCCGTCAGGTCCTTGATCCAGCCGACGATGAAGGGGCTGACAAAGCCGGCCAGGTTGCCGACCGAGTTGATCAGCGCAATGCCTGCGGCAGCGGCCGCGCCGCCCAGGAACGCCGGGGGCAGGCACCAGAACTGCGCCAGACCGGTCAAGATGCCCATGGTGGCCAGCGAGAGCGTCACGATGGCCCACAGCGGCGTTTGCGGCACCAGGATGCTGGCCACCAGCCCGGCGGCGCCGAGCAGGGCCGGCACCGCAATGTGCCAGCGGCGCTCGCCGGTGCGGTCCGAATGGCCGCTGGTCCAGACCATGCTGGCCACAGCGGCGGCATACGGAATGGCGACCAGCCAGCCGATGGTGGCCGCATTGGTCACGCCTGACGCCTTGACCAGCGACGGCAGCCAGAAGCTGACGCCGTACAGGCCCATGATGAAGCCGAAATAGGCGGCGGCCAGAATCCATACCTTGGGGTTGCGAAATGCGCCCAGCGCCGAATGGTCCTCGATGTGCGCGCTGTCCGCCTCGATGTTGCGCTGCAGCAGCGCCTTTTCTTCAGGGCTGAGCCAGGCGGCGTCGCCGATCTTGTCGTCCAGGTAGACCAGCACCATCAGGCCGAGAAAAATCGACGGCACGGCCTCAAGGATGAACAGCCATTTCCAGCCGGCCAGGCCGTTCACGCCATCAAACGCCGTCAAAATCCAGCCCGACAGCGGCCCGCCGATCACGCCGGCCATCGGAATGCCGGTCATGAACAGCGAGGTGACCTTGGAGCGGCGCGCCGCCGGGTACCAGTAGGTCAGGTACAAGATGATGCCGGGGAAAAACCCCGCTTCGGCCACGCCGAGGAAAAAGCGAAGAATGTAAAATGACGTCGGCGTCTGCACCAGCATCATGCAGCCTGAAATCACCCCCCAGCTGATCATGATCCGGGCAATCCATTTGCGGGCGCCGAAGCGGTGCAGCATCAGGTTGCTCGGCACTTCAAAAATGAAGTAGCCGATGAAAAAGATGCCCGCGCCCAGGCCGTAGATGGTTTCGCTGAACTTGAGGTCGCTGAGCATCTGCAGCTTGGCAAAGCCGACATTGACCCGGTCGAGGTAGGCCGCGACATAGCAGATGAACAGAAACGGCAGCAGCCGCCAGGTGACCTTGGCATAGGTGGCGTTTTCGCCGGACGGCCTGGTTTGCGGGGCGCCCCGCAGGAGCGTGGTGTTCATAGTGTCTCCAGTTTGGTTTTTTTGAGGTGGCAAGGCGCGGGCGCCGCTCAGCCGAACATGTCCGGCTGCGTCTGCGCCAGCTGCCCGTAAATGGCCTGGAAATGCAGCCAGCCGATGTATTCGCTGCCGACATGCTCGCGGCTGTAGCGCGCCCGCTCGGGCGTGACCAGCTTGGGCGCGATGCCGGTGGCGTCAATCAGCAGCTGCTGCTGGCAGCAGCGCTCCAGCGCAATGAACCAGAAGGCCGCCGCCTCGATGCTGTGGCGGCTGGCGGTCAGCAGGCCGTGGTTCTGGTGGATGGCCGCCTTGACGCCGGCAAACGCGCGGGCGACCTGGTTGCCGCCCTTGACCTCGACGGCCACCTGGCCGGCCTCTTCGCCGATGACCACATGGTCCTCGAAAAACACCGCCGCGTCCTGGGTGATGGGTTCGAGCTTTTTGCCCAAAGCGGCAAACGCCGTGCCGTAGACCGTGTGCGCATGGCACATCGCCAAGATGTCGGGATGCGCCTCATGCACCGCTGCGTGCAGCACGAAGCCGGCCCGGTTGACCGCATGGTCGCCTTCGACCACCTGGCCGTCGTGGTCCACCAGAATCAGGTTGGACACCCTGACCTGCGAGAAATGCACCGCCATCGGGTTGGTCCAGTACAGCTGCGGGCGCTCCGGATCGCGCACCGTCAGGTGGCCGGCAAAGCCGTAGTCAAAGCCCTGCAGGGCAAAGGCCCGGCAGGCGGCGACCAGGCGCTGCTTGCGATGCTGTCGCTCCTGGGCCGGGGAGGCAAACACGGGTACCTCGGGGAACTTCAGGCCCACCTGCTGGGGCTGATAGACGGAGTGGCGCTTGACGGCATCGAGCATGGGGCGGTCCTGGGTTGAGGGCAAAGGTGCCAGCATGGTGCGCCCGGCCGGCTGCCTTGACAAGCGACAAGTTTTCATCCATGGTTGAATCCAATTCATCCATGGACCGTTGCTTGGTCATTTTTGGTCATTTTTTGACCGTTCTTTTTCGCCCACCACTTCACATTTCACCGCCGATGAGACAACTGCCCTCTTTTTTTTCGCTGCGCGCTTTCGAAAGCGCCGCGCGCCATGAAAGCTTCACACGGGCGGCGCAGGAGCTGCACCAGACCACCTCGGCCATCAGCCACCAGGTGCGCGCCCTGGAGGCGTGGCTGGGCACGGCGCTGTTCCTGCGCCAGACGCGCTGCGTCAGCCTGACGCCGCCGGGCAGGCGCCTGCTCGAGCAGCTGACGGCCGGGTTTGACCTGATCGAAAAAGCCTGCGGCGACCTGCGGCCGCGCGCTCAGGCGCGGGTTTTGTCGGTGCATTGCGCGCCCAGCTTTGCCAGCAAATGGCTCGGTCCCCGGCTGGGCCAGTTCATGCAGGCGCATCCAGCGATCACGGTGCATATTTCGTCGAGCGCCGAGCCCGCTGACCTGCACCGGGACGGCACGCTGGACCTGGACATTGCCTATGGCGCTCCGCCGCCGCGCCCGGGCATCGTGGTCGAGTCGCTGGGCGCCGAAGCGGTGCTGCCGATGTGCTCGCCCCGGCTGATCGAGCCAGCTCGCTCGCTCGCGCCGGCCGACCTGGCCCGGTTCACCCTGATCGATTCCAAACTCAACCCGGTGCAGTGGGCCGACTGGTGCGCGGCCAATGGCCTGGCGCTGCCGGCGTGCGCGCGCCCGTCGTTCGACCGCGGCTCGCTGGCCATCGCCGCAGCGGTCGATGGCCTGGGCATCGCCCTGGAAAGCCGGCGCTTTGCCGAGCGGGAGCTGGCCACCGGCGCGCTGGTGGTGCTGGACGGCCCGGCCTTCCAGGCGATGGTGCGGGACACCCACTTTCTTTGCTACCGCCGGGCCGACCAGGGCAGCCCGGGCCTGACAGCCTTTCGCGACTGGCTTTACGGGCAAGCCGGCGTGGCCGTGCCGACAGGCCTGTGACCGCTCGCCCGGGGGGCCGGCCCCCGGCTCTTCAGCGCGCTGCCGCCTGGCGCAGCCACTGGTCCAGCTCGTCGATCGCCGCATCGCTGGCCGCCGTCAGGGCGCGTACGCCGCCAGCCGCATCCGGGGTGGCGGCGGGCCGCTGCACCGCCACCGTGCGCTGGGCCAGCAGGCGCTCGCCGGCGGGCGTGATCTCGACCAGCGTGGCGTGCAGCCGGACCAGGCCGGCGCTGGCGTCAGGCGCGCTGAACAGCTGGCTGAATTCTTCGAGTTCCAGGCGCAGCAGCGGCAAGCTGGCGTTTTGGCTGCGGTTCAGGGCCACGCCTTCCCGGGCATTAAGCACGACGCGCTGCTGGCCCAGGCGCTCGCGCAGGCGCTGCCTGAGCAGCTGCGCCGGCGGCATGCTCCAGCGCGCCTGCGAGTAGGGCCGCAGCTGCTGGGCGTCCAGGTAGCCCAGCCGGTACAGCACCGCCTGGTTGTCCAGCGCGCCGCCGGCGGTGGCGATGTCGGCAATCGCCAGCGGCGCCAGGGCCGGCGCCGGCGCGCTGGCCGGTGGCAGCCCGCCGGCCAGCGCGCCCGGGCCGAAGTCGTACAGCGTCGAGCGGCTGGGCTTGTCAATCACCGAGCAGCCGGCCAGCACGCCGGCCATCAGCAAAAAAAACAAGCAAAAACAGGACCTTGTGCTTGTCGTGCGGGCAAGGGCAGCTATTGAATAAATAGCAGTCGTTGAATCGGTGAAAAAGGTTGAAGGGGTCATCGTTCAGTCTCCGTTGGCGGAAAAGCCGGCCTCGCCAGGACCGGGCACGGCCGGGCCGTTGCCGAAAATCAGCGCCTGCGGGTTGTCGTCCACCGCATTGACCGTGCGCCGCAGCTGGCGCATGGTGCGCGCCGTCTCGTCGGCCACCTCGCCCAGCTTGGGCAGCGTGGCTGCGCTGAAGGTTTCCACCCCGGCGGCCAGCGCGGCGCCGCCTTCGGTCAGCCGGTCCAGCGGCCCGCCGCGCGCATTGAGCCGCTGGGCGGTGACGCCGACCTCGTCGGTCACGGTCCGGACTGCCTGCAGCGCGGCCCGGGCGTCCTTGGACAGCGCCGGCAGGGTGGCCGCCGTCGGCTCCAGCGCCTTGGCCACGCGGTTGATGCTGCCGGCCGCCTCGGCCAGCTGGGTGACGGCGGTGTTGATGGCCGCTTCGTTGCGCGGCGACAGCAGCTGGTTGATGCGGGCCGTGGCCTGCTCGGCCTGGTTGAAGATCGCCTCGCTTTGGCGCAGCAGCTTGTCCAGCCCGCCCGGCTTGAGCACCAGGCGCGGCGGGTCGTCGTCGTTGGGCACCAGGCGCTCGGTGGACTCGCCGTTGTCGTCGAGCTGGATGAAGCCCAGGCCGGTGACGCCCTGCGAGGCCACGGTGGCAAACGTCGAACGGGTCATTGGCGCGGCCTGGTCGATGGACACGCGGATCAGCACATTGCCCTTGACCTTATTGTCAAAGCCGATGCGCTCGACCTTGCCCACCGCCACGCCGCGGTAGCGCACCGTGGCCTGCGGCTGCAGGCCGGAGACGGTTTCGGAGGTGCTCATTTCGTACAGGTTGCGCTGCACGCTGTCGCGCGTGAGCCAGATGGCCAGCAGGGCCAGCAAAGCGGTGACCACCACCACAAAAGCGCCGGCGATCAGTGCATGGGCTTTGTTTTCCATGGTGCAAACCCTTTCTAGTTTGGCAGGGACGGACGGGCCAGCAGCGTCATGGCGCGCTGGCCGCGTTCGCCCAGAAAAAAGTCGTGAATGAAGGGATGCTCGAAGGCCACCACCTGCTGCGGCGCGTCGTTGATGATGACCTTTTGCGCGGCCAGCACCGCAATGCGGGTGCTGAGCTCGAAAATCGTGTCCAGGTCGTGCGTGACCATCACCACCGTCAGGCCCATGCCCTGGTGCAGCGCGCGCAGCAGGTCGCAAAAGCTGTCCGAGCTGTCCGGGTCCAGCCCGGCGGTCGGCTCGTCGAGCAGCAGCAGCGGCGGGTCCATGATCAGCGCGCGCGCCAGGGCAACCCGCTTGACCATGCCGCCCGACAGGTCGCTCGGCATCTTGCCGGCCGCGTCCGGCGGCAGCCCGACCATCTGCAGCTTGACCATCGCCGCATCGCGGATCAGGCTGCTGGGCAGGCACTTCAGCTCGCGCAGCGGAAAGGCAATGTTCTCCAGCACGGTGAAGGCCGAAAACAGAGCGCCCTGCTGGAACAGCATGCCGACGCGGCTGGCCGCGCCGCGCTTGCCCAGCTCGGCCGCCGGCTTGCCGAGCACGGTGATGGTGCCGCGCGTCGGCGTCTCCAGCCCGAGCATCTGGCGCAGCAGCACGGTTTTGCCGGTGCCCGAGCCGCCGACCAGCGACATGATCTCGCCGCGCTCGACCGTCAGGTCCAGGTCCTTGTGGATCACCGACGGCTTGTCGCCGTTCTGGAACACCGTCCACAGCTTGCTGATCTGCACCACGGGTTCATTCATTTCGCGCCCCGTTCGGCAAGCGTAAAGAAACTACCCCTCCCCGCCCATGCAAGTACCGGCCGCGGAACCGGCTTTGCCGGGCCGCAGGCGGGGTGGCCCCCCCGGGGGGCAGCGCAGCACACGAAGTGGCAAGCGTGGGGGTCATATCCCGACATTCTTGAACAGCACCGCGAACAGCGCATCGACCAGAATGACCACGGTGATCGACGTCACCACCGAGGCCGTCGTACCCTGCCCCAGGCTTTCGGTGTTGGGCTTGACGCGCAGGCCGTAGTGGCAGCCGATCAGCGCGATCAGCAGGCCAAAGACCACCGACTTGGCGCTGGCCAGCGCCAGGTTGGACACCTTCACCGCCGCCGGCAGCGCGTTGATGAAGAACGACGGCGTCACGTCCATCGCCACATTGGCCGCCAGCATGCCGCCCAGCAGCGCGGCCAGGGTGGTCCAGACGCTGATCAACGGCATCACCAGCGACAGCGACAGCGCGCGCGGCATGACCAGCCGAAAGCCCCGGGCAATGCCCATGACGCGCATCGCGTCGAGCTCTTCGGTGACGCGCATCACGCCGATCTGCGCGGTGATGGCCGAGCCGCTGCGCCCGGCCACCAAAATCGCCGCCAGCACCGGGCCGAGCTCGCGAACCAGCGAAATGCCCAGGATGTTGACGATGAAGGCATCGGCGCCGAACTGGCGCAGCTGCTGCGAAATCAGGTAGGCCAGCACCACGCCGATCAAGAACCCGACCAGCGCGGTGATTGGCAGGGCGGTCGCGCCGAAGTGGTAGAGATGCCCCGACAGGTCGCGCCACGGCCCCTGCGGCGGATGGCGCACCAGTCGCGCCAGGTCGAGCAGCAGCTGGCCCAGCAGGCGCAGCAATCCTTTGCCATGGTCGAGCAGGCCGAGCAGCCGGCCGCCCAGCAGACCCAGGGACGCCGACCAGGGCAGGCGGCGCTGCGGCGCCGGGCGGGCAGTGAATTTTTCCACGACTTCCAGCATGAGCCGCTGCTCGGGCGCCAGTTCCAGATCGGCTGGCCAGCGCTGGCCCCACGCATTCCACACCACCTGGGCGCCGAGGTAGTCCAGCTGCTCGATGCCAGTCAGGAACCACCGGCCCGGCGAGCCCGGGGCGCTGCGGGAGGCCAGGGGCACCCGGCCGCCAGCGCCCTGCAGGCGGCCCAGCTGCCGGCTCAGGGCGGCCCAGGCAGGCGCCAGTGTCAGCCGGGCCGCGGTCCAGCTGCCCAGCAAGCGCACAACCCGGCCTTCAGGCGTATCCTGAATTTCGATTCGCGGTGCTGAGGCATCAACAGGCATGGGCGGTATGGGCGGGGACAAGGGCGGACAGGCCAACGCGGCGGGGCATCAAACCGGCGATGGTAACTGCTGCCAACCCGAAGCCGTGGCAGCCCCAGGCAGATTCGCCATGGTCCTACAAGCCGGGCCAAAGCCGGTGGGCTGGCCGGCATTGGCGATCGGGCCGGTAAACGCCGCCCC
>JACMQR010000319.1 GCA_014376885.1 Polaromonas sp. | reverse complement strand
TCAAGTCAAAAGCCTGCACCGAGGCGTCCGAGAAAAACAACTGTACGGCTGCCGTGTTGACCGGCCCCGCGTTTGAAAAGTTCGTCGATGACGACTTTGCCGCGCTGCGCGCCACGATGGTCAAGTCCGGCATGCTCTGAGCCGGGTTCGGGCCGGCTTTGCGCGGGCCTGACGAAGCCGGGCGGCCGGAAAACAAGAGCCGATGGTAAAAACCCATGACACAACAAAAAAAATTCTTTCCCATGCAAACGCTGGTTGGCGCAGGCGTGCTGCTGACCGGCCTGGGGCTGGCCTTTGGCGCGCTGAGCATTCCGTCGGCGGCCGGCTACGGCGGCGTCGGTCCCAACTTTTTGCCGTGGCTGGTTTGCCTGGCGCTGCTGGTGTGCGGCGGCTTCATCATCCGGGAGTCCGTCTCGGGCGGCTTTCGGGCGATGGACGATCCGGTGGGCGGACCCGCGCCGTACTGGCCGGGTTTTGCCTGGATGTCGGCCGGGCTGCTGGCCAATGCGGCGCTGATCACCCGCATCGGCTTCATCCTGAGCTGCACGCTGTGCTTCGAGCTGGCGGCGTAGGGCCTGAAACGTGCCGAAGGCCGCAGCGACTGCAGGCCCGCGGCGGGGTTCAAGGACGCGCTGATCGGCATGGCGATTGCCGCGCCGGTGTTCTGGATGTTCACCCAGTTCCTGGCCATCAACCTGCCCGGTCTGACCTCGACCGGATGGCTGTAAATGGACATCTTCAACCAACTGATGCAGGGCTTTGCCACCGCGGCCACGCCCGTCAACCTGCTGTGGTGCTTTGTTGGCTGCGCCCTGGGCACGGCCATCGGCGTGCTGCCCGGCATCGGCCCGGCGGTCGCCGTGGCCATGCTGCTGCCCATCACCTCCAAGGTCGAGGCCACGGCGTCGATGATCTTTTTCGCCGGCATCTACTACGGCGCCATGTACGGCGGCTCGACCACCTCGATCCTGCTGAACACGCCGGGCGAGACCGCCAGCATGGTCACGGCCATGGAGGGCAACAAGATGGCCAAGAGCGGCCGGGCGGGCGCGGCGCTGGCCACTGCCGCCGTGGGCTCCTTTGTTGCCGGCACGATTGCCACGGTGCTGGTGACGCTGTTTGCGCCGGTCGTGGCCGACCTAGCGGTCCGGCTCGGGCCGCCCGAATACTTCATGCTGATGCTGCTGGCCTTCACCACCGTGAGCGCGGTGCTCGGCAAAAGCACGGTGCGCGGCATGACCGCGCTGTTTCTCGGTCTGGCTGCCGGCCTGGTCGGGCTGGACCAGATCTCGGCGCAGGCGCGCTACACCGGCGGCGTGCCCGAATTGCTCGACGGCATCGAGATCGTGCTGGTGGCCGTCGGCCTGTTCGCCGTGGCCGAGGCCCTGTATGCCGTGCTTTATGAAGGCCGTATTGCCGAGGTGCAGAACAAGCAGAGCAAAGTCCACATGACGCGGCGCGACTGGACGCGCTCTTGGCCGGCCTGGCTGCGCGCCACCGCCATCGGCGTGCCCTTTGGC
>JACMQR010000318.1 GCA_014376885.1 Polaromonas sp. | reverse complement strand
GCGGCTCGATTTCGGCGTGTTCGTGCTGCATGCGGTGCAGCTGGCCATGTGGGTGGCGCTGCCGGCGCTGCTGGTGGCCGCCGGGCTGGACCGGTCGCGGCACTGGCAGGTGTACCTGCCGGCGGTGCTGGCGTCTTTCGGGGTCATGGGCGCGCTGCTTTTTCCGCTGGAAAGGCGCGGCCACCTGCGGGCCGTGTTTCTCGGCGCCGTGGGCCTGATTTTCTTGGTGCAGGCCGGGCTGCTGTGGAGCGTGTCAGCGCCAGCGCCGGCGGGACTGGGCTGGCTGGCGGGGCTGCTGATGCTGTTTTTTTGCGGCTTCAATGTGCTCGAAGCCAGCCAGCCCAGCCTGGCCTCGCGGCTGGCGCCGGCCCATGCGCGCGGCGCGGCGCTGGGGGTGTACAACACGCTGCAGTCGCTGGGGTTTTTTGCCGGTGGCGCGGCGGGTGGCTGGCTTGCCAAGCACCACGGCCCGCAGGGCGTGTTCCTGGCGTGCGGCGGCTTGATGCTGCTCTGGCTGGTACTGGCCTGGCCGATGAAGGCACCCGGCCGGGCCGCGCCGGCTTTGGTTCCAGAGGCCCAAGCGCCGGGCGGGCGAGCCAGTTAAACTTGCCGGCATCACCCCGGAGATTGGGCTTTGGGGACTTGTTAAAGGAATTCAAACCATGGCATCGGTCAATAAGGTCATCATCGTCGGCAATCTGGGCAAAGACCCCGAAATGCGCAGCTTTCCCAGCGGCGACCAGGTGGCCAACGTCACCATCGCCACCACCGACAAGTGGAAGGACAAGGCCAGCGGCGAGATGAAAGAGGCCACCGAATGGCACCGCATCGTGTTCAACGGCCGGCTGGCCGAGATCGTCGGGCAGTACCTGCGCAAGGGCTCGCAGGTGTATGTCGAGGGTTCCTTGCGCACCCGCAAGTGGACGGACAAGGAAGGCGTCGAAAAATTCACCACCGAGATCCGTGCCGACCAGATGCAGATGCTCGGCAGCCGCCAGGGCATGGGCGGCGCTGGCGCGGGCAGCCATGACGAGGGCGGCGGCTACGAGGCGCCGCGCCAGTCCGCCGCCCCGGCCAGCCGCCCGCCCCCACCCCGGCAAGCGCCGGCGCCGGCTCTTGCCGCGTCCAAGCCGAACAGTGGGTTTGACGACATGGATGACGACATTCCGTTTTGAGTCGTTTCCGAGGCCTTTTGCAACAACCCGCTGCGAGCGGGTTTTTTAACGAAGCTGCTACTGATTGAATAGCGACTTTTCAATATGCGACAAGCGCATGAGGCCTTTTCTGTTGTTATTTTAAAAAATGCCAGCGCCGCTCGCCGCCAAAGCGTACCTCACCACCGTCGACAGCCCCTGATGAAAACACTCCGCTTGCTCACCCGTTTGCCGTCCGCACGCCGGCTCGCCGGCCTGGCCCTGGCCGCGTCCGGCCTGGCGCCCGCCCATGCCGACCCTGCCTTGGAGCCGCTGACCAACATTTTGTCAGTGCCAGGCAGTGCGGGGCTGGGCGTCGTCACCCGCTTTGAGCGCTCGCCCTACCGCGAGGCTGGCAACCGTTACGACGTGCTGCCGCTGTACCTGTATGAGGGCGAGCGGCTTTTTCTGCATGCCAACCGCGCTGGCGTCAAGCTGCTCAGCAGCAGCGACGCCCACCGGGTGGACCTGTTTGCCGAGCAGCGGCTCGAAGGCTTTCCGGCCGACCGGCTGCCCGCCAGCCTGGCCGGCATGGCCCCGCGCGACTCAGGCATCGACCTGGGCCTGTCCTGGCGCTACCGCCAGCCCTGGGGCACGGTGCAGGCCGAGTTCGTGCACGACGTCGGCGGCTTTTCAAAAGGCAGCGAGTTCCGGCTGGGCTACACCTACGACTGGCGCTCGGGCCCGTGGACGCTGCGGCCCAGCCTGGGCCTGGGGCTGCGCGACGCCCGGCTGAACAACTACTATTTCGGCGTGCGGCCGGCCGAGGCCACGCCCGGGCGTGCGGCCTATTCGCCCGGCGCGGGCCTGAACGCTTCGCTCGGCCTGTATGGCTCCTACGATGTGTCGCAGCGCTGGCGCCTGCTGGCCGGCGTGTCGGCCACCGTGCTCGACCGCGCCGTCAAGGACAGCCCGATCGTGCAAAAGCGGGTGCTGCCGGGCGCCTATGTCGGCGCGGTCTATGACTTCGGCGCGCGCCGGGGTGAATCGGCGCAAGACACCTCGCCCACCTGGTTCAAGCTGCTCTACGGCAAGTCCACCGACGACGGCTGCCACCTGATCAAGGTGCTGACGGCGCAGTGCCTGGCAACGGCCAGCGTCAACCCGACGAGCATTTCAGGCCTGCAGGTCGGCAAGCCGTTTTTGCAAAACGTGAACGGCTGGCCGCTGGACTTTGTCGGCTATGCCGGCGTGACCAGCCACAACGAGCGAGGCCTGCAGGCCAACGGCGCGCAGCTCGATTTGTTCATGAAGGCTTTTTACTCGGGCTTTCCCTGGAGCGACCGGGTCAAGACCCGGCTGGGCATGGGCGTGGGCCTGTCGCTGGCGCAGCGCGTGCCCTACATCGAAGCCAGCAGCCAGGCCGCCAGCGGCAAGCCGGGCTCGCGCCTGCTGAATTACCTCGATCCGACGATCGACATCAGCCTGGGCGACCTGGTCGGCTCGCGCCGCTTGAAAGACACCTTCATCGGCGTCGGCGTGTCGCACCGCTCGGGCATTTTTGGCGCGTCGCGTTTGCTGGGCAATGTCAACGGCGGCTCGAACTACCTCTACACCTATGTCGAGTCGGCGCTGTAAGCAAAACGCTTGCTCGTAAATTAATAGCTGCGTATGCCTGCCCTGCTTGCACAACAGCCTATTTTGGCTTGAAAACTTCAGCCGTGGGCCGGCCGCCGGGAAAATTCTGCACATCGCTGGCCGCAATCACGCCGCCGCCCAGGCAGACCTCGCCCTGGTAGAGCACCGCCGACTGGCCGGGCGTCACCGCCCACTGGGCCTCTGAAAACGACAGCTCGCAGCTGGCCGGCCCGGCGCTGGCCAGCTCGCAGGCGGCATCGAGCTGCCGGTAGCGCGTCTTGGCGGCCAGGGCGCCCGCAGCAGGCGCGTCGCCGGCCACCCAGCTGCAGTCCTGCGCGCTCAGCCGGGTCGACAGCAGCCACGGATGGTCGTGGCCCTGCACCACCCACAGGGTGTTGCTGTCCAGGTCCTTGCGGGCGACAAACCACGGCGCATGCTCGCCTGCCCCCCGCTGCCCCAGCGCCCGGATGGCCTTGAGCTCGGCCCCGCGCGCCTTCACCCCGCCGATGCCCAAGCCCTGGCGCTGGCCCAGGGTGTAGAAGGAAAGGCCGACATGCTCGCCCAGCACGCGGCCCTGGTCGTTCTTGATCGGGCCAGGCGCCTTGGCGATGTAGTTGTTCAAAAAGTCGCGAAACGGCCGCTCGCCGATAAAGCAGATGCCGGTCGAGTCTTTCTTCTGCGCATTCGGCAGCCCGATCTCGCCCGCGATGCGCCGCACCTCGGTCTTGAGCAGCTCGCCGACCGGAAACCATGTTTTCGACAATTGCGCCTGGTTCAGCCGGTGCAAAAAGTAGCTCTGGTCCTTGGCCGGGTCCAGGCCCTTGAGCAGCTCGTGCAGGCCGGTGGCCGGGTTTTGCCGCACTCTGGCATAGTGGCCGGTGGCAATTTTGTCGGCGCCCAGGCGCATGGCATGGTCTAAAAATGCCTTGAACTTGATCTCGGCGTTGCACAGGATGTCCGGGTTCGGCGTGCGGCCAGCCTGGTATTCGCGCAGGAATTCGGCAAACACCCGGTCTTTGTAGTCCGCCGCAAAATTGACATGCTCGATCTCGATGCCCAGCACGTCGGCCACCGCCGCCGCATCGACAAAGTCGATGTTCGACGAACAAAATTCGTCGTCGTCATCGCCCTCCCAGTTTTTCATGAAGATGCCGATGACCTCGTGGCCCTGCCGTTTGAGCAGGCAGGCGGTGACCGCCGAATCAACGCCGCCGCTCAGTCCCACCACTATTCGTTGCTTTTGCATCCCCGGATTTTACCGAGCGGGCCGGCTGCGACGCCAGGGCGCGGGCCATGCCGGCAGGCGGCCACGTTCTTACGCTTTTGCGGCGTAAACGCTTTCATCGGCATGAATGATGTCCAGCGGATAGCGCCGGCCGGCCAGATAGTCTTCCAGGTTGGTCAGCAGCAACGGGCTGCGGTGCAAGGCGGTGCAGGCCCGGATCTCGTCGGCCGTCAGCCAGACGGTGCGCACAATGCCTTCGTCCAGCGCCTGGCCGGCGACCTGCTCGCCCAGTTCGCCACAAAAGGTAAAGCGCAGGTAGGTGATGTCCTGCGGCACGGCCTGGCCGGGCTGAAAGCTGTCAAAGCGCGAAAAATAGATGCCCACCAGCGCGGTGGGCGTGAAGTGAAACGCGGTTTCTTCCAGCGTTTCACGGGCGCAGGCCTGGACCGGGCTTTCGCCAGGGTCCAGGTGGCCGGCCGGGTTGTTGAGCCTCAAGCCATCGCGGGTTTGCTCCTCGACCAGTAAAAACTTTTGCACGCCCGCAAAATTGCGTTCAATGAGTGCTGCGACGGTAACGTTTGGTTTCCAGCGTGTATTCATGGGCGACATTATCTTGGGCATTCATGACACCGCACTTATTCAGCTGGCAAACTTGTCAGCCCAGCCGCAAAGCCCCGGGAAAAGCTTTGCCGCAAATGCTCGACCAGGCACTGCACCGCCTTGGGAACCTGGGCCGACCAGGGCCGCAGGGCATAAATGCGCGCGCCGAAAAACCCCTGCACCTGCCAGTCCGGCAACACCCGCACCAGCGGCGCCGCGTGGCCATCGGCGGCCTGCGGCATGCTGAAGTCAGGCAGCAGGCCAATGCCCAGGCCAGCCAGCAGGGCGTCACGCAGCACCTCGCTGTTGTTCGCCTTGAGCGAGCCGGCCACCTGCACGCCGACGCGCTCGACCGCGCCCTCGGCCGGCCGGCGTTTGCCAGGCCCCGGCACCGGCCGCGCAAAGGTCCAGCTGCCGGCATGGCTGTCCCGCAGGTAAAGCAGGCAGTTGTGCGCCGCCAGCTCCGACGGGTGCGCCGGCAGGCCGCGCCGGGCCAGGTAACCGGGGCTGGCCGCCAGGTGCGAACCGGTTTCGCACAGCACCCAGGCGACATGGGTGTCGGGCGGCGCATGGGTATGCCGGATCGCCAGGTCAAAGCCCTCATTGGCCAGGTTGACAAAGCGGTCGGTCAAGTCCAGCTCGATGTGGATGTCGGGAAATAGCTGCAAGAACGCGGCAATGCACGGCGCCAGGTGCTGGCGCCCGAGCGCGACCGGTGCAGTCAGCCGGATCAAGCCGCGCGGCGTGCCGGCCAGGTCGCGGGCCGCGCTGTAGCTTTCGCTGATGCGGCTGAACGCCGGCTGCATCTCGCCCACCAGCTGCTGACCGGCCTCGGTCAGGCCGACCGAGCGCGTCGTGCGGCGCACCAGCAGGACGCCGGCGGTGCGCTCCAGCTCGCTGATGCGCATGCTCGCCGAGGCCTTGGACAGGCCCAGGCGGCGCGCGGTTTCGGTAAAGCTGCGGGTGGCGGCCAGCACGGTCAGCAGGTGCAGGTCGGCCACAAGCGGGGCCAGCTGGTCAGACGACATGGTCAAGCCTTCATTGTTCAGGAATATGAACAATGTAATCAATCCAGCGGGGCTTATCAAATGCCGCGGCGGGCTCTAGACTTGAACAATTCGTTTGCCAACCCAAGGACCGCCATGTTTTCATCGCCCGCCGAAATCACCCCGCAAATCACCATTGGCCACTATGTGAACGGCGCTGCCGTCATGCCGGCTGCCGGGCGCAGCCAGAATGTGTTCAACCCGGCAACCGG
>JACMQR010000317.1 GCA_014376885.1 Polaromonas sp. | reverse complement strand
CTCAAGCCGGACACCACCTCATGAGCAACTCCGCCAGCAGCAACCCGGCTTTACCAGTCCGGCTTCAGGACATCGAGCAGCAGCTGAAAACACGGTTTTTGCCCTCGCAACTGGAGGTGCTGGACGAAAGCGCCGCCCATGCGGGCCATTCGGGCGCCAATGCGGCGGGCTTTGGCTCGCACTTTCGCGTTCGCATAGCCAGTGCGGCATTTGACGGCCAGACGCGCGTGGCCAGCCACCGCCTTGTGTATGATGAAATGCAAAATTTCTTTGCCCAAGGCCTACATGCATTGGCCATCGAGATTGTCAAACCAGACCGACCGGCTTGATTTTCCCAAGCGGCAGCCACGCCCATGGCGGCAGGCCGCTTGCCTGACACGGTCCAGCCGGCCAGCAACTTTCACCCTTTCTCAAACACCCCAACCAAGGACCTTTACTTGATGCTCGCGAAAAAACTTTTACTTGCCGCTGCCGTCGCCAGCCTCCTGAGCGTTGGCGCGCAGGGCGCTCTGGCGCAAAATCTCGCCATTGTCAACGGCAAAGCCGTTCCAAAAACCCGACTGGACGCACTGGCCCAGCAGGTTGCCAAGGCCGGCCGCCCGGTGACGCCGGACATGGAAGGCCAGATGCGCGAAGAAGTCATTGCCCGCGAAATCTTCATGCAGGAAGCGGAAAAGCAGGGCGTTGCCGCCAGCGATGATTTCAAGGCGCAGATGGAGTTGGCCCGCCAGACCTTGATGATTCGCGAATTGTTTGCCAGCTACCAGAAGAAAAACCCGGTCACCGATGCCGACCTGAAGACCGAGTACGACAAGTTTGCAGCCGCCAATGGCGGCAAGGAATACAAGGCGCGGCACATTCTGGTCGAGAAAGAGTCTGAAGCCCTGGCCATCATCGCCAGCTTGAAAAAAACCGGCAAGTTTGAAGATATTGCCAAAAAGCAGTCCAAGGACCCCGGCTCGGGCGCCAAGGGCGGCGATCTGGACTGGGCCAATCCGGCCAGCTATGTTCCTGAATTTACCGAGGCCCTGCTCAAGCTAAGCAAAGGGCAAACCACGGATACGCCGGTAAAGTCGCAATTCGGCTACCACGTGATTCGCGTGGACGACATTCGCAGCGCGCAGCTTCCTGCCTTTGACGAGGTCAAGCCGCAGATCGCCCAGCAAATGCAGCAGCAAAAGCTGACCGCCTTCCAGGAAGATTTGCGCAAGAAAGCCAAAATCGAGTAACTTTCTCCGATGGCTTTCACCATGAACGCGGCACACAGGCCGCGTTTTTTTTGGTGCCAACAATTGAAGGTCGAAGCCAGGCCGGGTTTTAGCGCCCGCAACTGCCGGGCAACACCTCGGCCAGTTGCGTTGCCGTGGCCCTACACCGCCGACGGGTCCGTTTCGCGCGCTGGATGCCGATGCATTGCAATACCCTTGATAAACGCAGCAGTTGCATCGCCCAGGCCGCCCGCCGGCACGATGATCAGACCGGCATCGGCCTTGCCACCCGCCAGGGTGGCCGGCACACCCGCCTGGCCCAGCAGCGCAGCCGATGCGCCCAGCACCAGGATGGTTTTGCAATGCCGGTACTGGTCCTTGATGAATTCCATCGTGTGGCCATCCCGGGCCAATGCCTCCACAGCCGCCTGACCGTCGGGAAGCACCAAGGCGTCGAACAAAAAGCCGGGCTCGTTTTCAAGCAACGCATCGGCTTGCAGGGTTTCGCCCTCGGCCGTCTTGACCGCACCGATGCGGGGCGCCACCAGGCGCGGCACCGAGCCCTCGGCCAGCAAGGCTGGCCTGCACCTGCCCAATCGACTCGCCAATAACGCCGGGCGCGATCAGCAGGGCTGATCTTGCGCGCCTTGATCGTGCCGTCCCCGGGCCGGGCCATCAGCGACAGCGGCGGCGACACGGTGACACGGTGACATCTGGCTTAGCCGGATTGACCAGAGCCAGTGGCATTGCATCGGGCAGGGTTTCCATGCCCAGCCCGGTGGCCACTTCTTGCGCCAGTTCCGGCGACGCATTGCGCAGCATGGACACGGTGCGCTGGCGAATGGCCGGCACCGTGACCTTGCTCAGCTCAAACCGGAAGGCCGCTGCAATATGCGCTTTTTCCACCAGTATCTGGCTGTTGTAGAACAGCGTAGCCTGGGTGCAATGGTCGGCAAATTTTCCCGGCTTGCCGCGCACCTTGGCCTGTTCTTCCTGCGCTTGCAGCCGGGCCGGCACGGTGACGAATCCCTGCGCCGCGCCCGCCTGGAAAGGGCAGCCGCCGGCCAGTGAATTGGGCTCGTAGCTCACCCGTCCCCGGTTGATCGCCTGGCGGTGCAGGCCATCGCGCTGATTGTTGTGTACCGGCGCAATCGGCGCATTCGCCCGAACCCCGGGCATGCACGATGCGCTCGGGAATGCGCTCATGGTCGAAGTGGGTGATTTTTTCGCGCAGGACAAAATCCTCC
Organism: Polaromonas sp.; assembly: GCA_014376885.1. GTDB lineage: Bacteria > Pseudomonadota > Gammaproteobacteria > Burkholderiales > Burkholderiaceae_C > Polaromonas. Next base: position 7,447 of record JACMQR010000317.1, on the reverse strand, counting down.
AGCAGCGCTGGTCCGCGCAAGCCGAACTTCAATGAATTCTGGTTGTCGGCCACTGCCACCCCCTGGTTGGTGGTCAGCATCTGCCCGGACGAGTCGACCCGAACCCGGTCCAGTGGCTCAATCGTCGCGTTCACACCTTCAGCCGCAACGCTGCCGGTTTTTTCATTGCTGTGCCGTTCGGACAGCGTGCTGCTGGTGGGCAGTCTCGACGCGGGCTTGGCAGTCGCGCCCGGCTGGGGCGCCGTGGCATTGGCAAATCCATGCTCGGCGGATTTGCCTGTATTGAACGGCATGGCGGCCACCAGGGCTTGGGTCTGCCTTACTTTTTCAACCTGCACGTCGCCGCCTGAATCGGCACTGGCCAAGGCCGGCCCCCTGTCGGTGTTGCGGGCTGCCGCTTTGGCACCGGCAAGGCTCTTGGTGGCGTTTTTCCGGACATCGGCCGGTGGATTGGTTTTTGGCATGGTGGGTAGATGGGGTGGGCGAAATTGCCTGACATCACCCTATCGGCGCGTCTGAATCGCCGGCGTAGGACGCCACCTTTTGCCGTCGCCAGTTTTTTTTCAAGCCTCCGGATGGCCTTGGCCCATCCAGAAAAAGCTGTGCATCTTGCATGCGGGCCTGCCTAGAGAGCCGTTGGCCGGACAAAGCAGCATCACTTCAAGGCGCGCGCAGCCATCAACAGGCCCATCAACACCAGCTGGTGAAGCAGGTAATAGGGCAGGCTCCAACGGCCCAGCATGGCCAGACCCCTGATCGCCGGCGCACCCATGGCGGGGCCGTTGGCATGCCCCTGCAGCCAATGCGGCCGCCAGCGCACCACCCAGGCCCCGGCAGCCATGCCCCACCAGACCACACCCAGCCACGGAACCAGCGGCACATAATCCTCGGTAATCGGTTTGCGGCTGACCAGTCCGAGCCAGTTGAGCGACTTGTGGTTCAGCCACTCCATGTCGGGCCAGGCGGCATGCGCGCCTGATGCCAGAAATTTCAGCGCCAGCGCAGCGCCGCCCAGAAACCACAGCCAGCGGCCCCAGCCGGCCGTCAGGCGCGCCACGACCAGCATCACTGCCAGGCCATGCAGCACACCGAAATAGATGAAGCTTTGCGGGTACATGACGTAAGAACCCGCGCTGACCAGCAATGCCGACCCGGCCACCTGAACCCAGCGACGCCAGAACTGACGCCAGCCTTGGCGCCGGTGAACCGCCACGGCCTGCCCCAGCCCCGCAGTGAAAAGAAACAGGCTGACAATCGCAGTGCGCTGCCCGGTCCACAGCGGATCTGCGTAAAAATTTTGCTTCAGATAACCAAACTGGTTCAGGTCAAAGCAAAAGTGGTAGGCCGTCATCCAGACGATGGCCAGGCCGCGCAGGGCATCAAGACGGGCAAGGCGGGTTGGCAGCATGGCGCCGAGTTTACGCAGATGGCGGCGGCGCCTTGATGGCGCTCAGGCTTGCTCGCCCAGAGCCCGCCGGATCTGCTGCTCTTCCAGGTCAAGCTCTTCACCCAGCGTTCGGTGGCTTTCGGCATCGACCTGGTCAGTTTGGTCTGCCAGCTTTTTGCGTCCCGCATCGATGGCCACCAGGCGAAGGCGCTGCTGGGCATGCAGCTTTTGCGCGTGACTCTCCAGATCCTGGCCGTCGAGGCTGGATCTTTCAGCCCGTGCCTCGTATTCGGCCACCAGCTCGGTCGCCGCCTGCGAATGCTCGGTGGCCACCTCACTGCCCTGGTGCGCCTTGACGGCATCGCGAGCCGCAGCGGTGATGTCTGCCCGGAGCTGAGCGGTCTCAGGCTCTGCAAGTGCGGCCTCGGGCGCGTCGACCTGAAGCCGTTTGAGCACCCAGCCGAGCGTGGTGCCCTGAAGCACCAGGGTTGTAAAGATGGCGCAAAACGCCAGAAAGACAATGATGTCGCGGCCCGGGAAGCCGGCGGGCAGCGACAGCGCCACAGCCAGGCTCACCACCCCGCGCATACCAGCCCAGGACAGCACCGTCAGCTGGCCCCACGGCATCATGGGATCGGCCTCTCGCAGCCTTTTTGACAGCGCGCGCGGCAACCAGGCGGTAGGAAAGATCCACAGGAAACGGCTGACCATCAGGGTTGCCGACACTGCCAGCCCCAGCAACGCCAGCTGGCCCCAGTCATAGTCGGCAAGCCGGGTCACGATGCCGCGAAGCTGCAGCCCAATCAGCATGAAAACCAGGCTGGCCAGCAAAAACTCGACAAATCCCCACACCGCATTCAACTCAAGCCGGGTGCGCGCGGTGAACTCGGCGTGCTGCTGGCGACCCAGGACCAGCCCGCAGGCTACCGCCGCCAGCACGCCCGAGGCATGCGCGGCTTCGGCGGCCAGGTAGGCGCCAAAACCGGCCAGCAGGCTGAGCGTGATGTCGAGCAGCGTGTCCTTGGTGTGCGCGAACAGCCACATCGCGGCGCGGCCCGCCAGCCAGCCAATCAAAGCGCCGCCCACCGCCGTTCCGACAAACTCAAGCGCGCCCTGGCCATAGCTCACCGTGCCGGCCGACACGGCCGCGACTGCAAAGCGGTACAGCACCAGAGACGACGCGTCATTGATCAGGCTCTCGCCTTCCAGCACCACCACCATCCGCCTGGGCAGGTTGAACTGCTTGAGAACCGACGCGGCCGCCACAGCATCGGGTGGCGCCACAATGGCGCCCAGCGCGATGGCCGCCCACCAGGGCAGCCCGGGCACCATCGACTTGGCCACCACAGCAACCAAGCCGGCACTGAAGAACACCGCGCCGATGGCGAGCAGCAAAATCGGACGCAGGTTGGATTTGAAGGCAGGCCAGTCGGTGCGGTAGGCGCTGGCTTGCAGCAGGGGCGGCAAAAAAAGCGCCAGCGCCAGCTCAGGGTTCAGCTCGATGACCGGCAGGCCCGGCACAAAGGCCAGGGCCATGCCGCCCAGAACCAGCGGCACGGCAACAGGCAGGTTGAAGCGTTGCGCCAGCATGGCCAGCGCCACGCAAAACGCGACCAGACCCAAAAGAAGCTCGAAAGTGACCATGCGAATTCCCGTGTCAGCCGCCGGCAGGGCCTGGGCCGAGCGACTTTCCCGCCAGGGTGCAACGGGCAGCGGAATCACTGATCGGTTGCCATGTGCCAGGCTCCTAGCCCAGGCGCTGCGAAACAAACGCCCAGTAGGCATTGAACCGGCTCAACTCAAACGCTGCGCAAACCCCTGTTTTCCTGTAGTCCCGCTCCCTTTACCGGCCAGCCGGCATCAGCCCACCCAGCGCCTGGCATTGGTCCACAGCGGCATCCAGGGGCTGAGCGAAGACGGCGAGCCGCTGGTCCAGCTCATCTGAATATTGCGAAACACCCGCTCAGGGTGCGGCATCATGGCCGTGAAGCGGCCGTCGGGTGTGGTCACCGCGGTCAGGCCGCCGGCGCTGCCGTTGGGATTGAACGGATAAGCCTCGGTCATCGCGCCATGGTTGTCGGTAAAGCGCAGGGCAGCAATTGCCTGGGCCGCATCGCCCCGGGCGCTGAAGTTGGCAAAGCCTTCGCCATGGGCCACGGCAATTGGCATGCGCATGCCCGCCATGCCGTTGAAAAACAGGCTCGGCGACGCCAGCACTTCAACCATCGACAAGCGCGCCTCGAAGCGCTCGCTCTGGTTGGTGGTGAAGCGCGGCCAGGCGGCCGCGCCGGGAATGATGTCGGCCAGCTCGGCAAACATCTGGCAGCCATTGCACACGCCCAGGGCAAAGGTGTCTGGCCGCGCAAAAAAGGCCTTGAACTGGTCGGCCAGGCGCGGGTTGAAGGTGATCGAACGCGCCCAGCCGATGCCGGCGCCCAGCGTGTCGCCATAACTGAAACCGCCGCAGGCGACCAGGCCGGCGAAGTCGGCAAGATTGGCCCGGCCGTTTTGCAGATCGGTCATGTGGACGTCGTAGGCGTCAAAGCCTGCCCGCGTGAACGCATAGGCCATCTCGACATGCGAGTTGACGCCCTGCTCGCGCAACACCGCCATTTTTGGCCGGGACAGCAGCAACGCTGGCGCTGCAATAAGCTCAGCCGGAGCGCCCGGAAGAAACACATGCAATCCCGGGTCTGCCGGATCGCCAGAGGCGGCATGCTCGGCATCGGCACCGGCCGGGTTGTCGCGCTGCTGGCAGATTTTCCAGCTGACCGCGTCCCAGACCTGGTGCAGGTCCTGCAGCCTGGCCTTGAACACCGACTTGGTGTCGCGCCAGACCCGGACCTCGCCCTTGCCGACATCAAGCACCGCCTGCTGCGGCCGGGTCTTGCCGACGAAATGGCTGAACCGGGACAGGCCATGGCCGCGCAGTGTCTGCATCACCTCGTTGCGCACCGCAGTCGCCACCTGGATCACCGCGCCCAGCTCTTCGTTGAACAAGGCCTTGAGCGTGAGCTCTTCGCGCCGGGCGCCCACCTGCGATGCCCAGTTCTTGCTGTCGCCCGCGTCCATGCGGCTGTCGCTGATGCCGTCGCCCTCGACGAGCAGCATGTCGATGTTGAGCGACACGCCCACCTGCCCGGCAAAGGCCATTTCACAGGCGGCGGCAAACAGGCCGCCATCGCTGCGGTCGTGGTAGGCCAGGATTCGGCCCTGCGCGCGCAAGTCGTTAATGGCGTTGACCAGGTTGACCAGGTCTTTCGGGTCGTCCAGGTCAGGCGCTTCGCCGCCTTCGAGATCAAGGGTCTGCGCCAGGATGGAGCCGCCCATGCGCATCCGGCCCCTGCCCAGGTCGATCAGGACCAGGGTGGTATCGGCCTCGCGGGTGTTCAGCTCGGGCGTCAGCGTGCCGCGCACGTCCGGCAGGGTGGCAAAGGCGCTGACGATCAACGACACCGGCGAGGTGACTTTTTTGGCTGTGCCGTTGTCGTTCCAGACCGTGCGCATCGACAGCGAATCCTTGCCGACCGGGATCGACACGCCCAGGGCCGGGCACAACTCCATGCCCACGGCCTTGACGGTTTCGTAAAGCGCGGCATCCTGGCCAGCCTCGCCGCAGGCGGCCATCCAGTTGGCCGACAGCTTGACGCGTGAAAGCTCGATCGGCGCGGCCAGCAGGTTGGTGATCGCCTCGGCCACCGCCATGCGGCCCGAGGCGGCCGGGTTGAGGGTGGCCAGCGGTGTGCGCTCGCCCATGCTCATCGCCTCGCCGCCAAAGCCCTCGAAGTCGGCCAGGGTGACGGCGCAATCGGCCACCGGCACCTGCCACGGGCCGACCATCTGGTCGCGGTGCGTCAGGCCGCCCACGGTGCGGTCCCCAATGGTGATCAAAAAGCGCTTGGACGCCACCGTCGGATGGCTCAGCACGTCGATGCAGCTTTTTTGCAGGTCGACGCCGGTCAGGTCAAGGGGCTGGACACTTTGCACGCTGGTTTTCACATCGCGGTGCATCTTGGGCGGCTTGCCCAGCAACACATTCATCGGCATGTGGACCGGAGCCCCCACGCTGCCCACTGCATGTGCTTCGCTGCCCCCCGAGGGGACCGCTGCGCCTGCGATCCGGCTCAGCCGGTCTCGCGGCCCCGGCTGGGGTGGAACGTCTGTGCGTGCCTCGTCTGTGACCACCAGCTCCCGCTCCTCGGTGGCCACGCCAATCACCGCAAACGGGCAGCGCTCGCGTGCGCAAAACCCTTCGAACAGCGCCAGCGACTCCGGCGCAATCGCCATCACATAGCGCTCCTGGCTTTCGTTGCTCCAGATTTCCTTCGGGCTCAGGCCGCTTTCCTCCAGCTTGACAGCGCGCAGATCAAAGCGCGCGCCCCGGCCAGCGTCGTTGACCAGTTCGGGAAAGGCGTTCGACAAGCCGCCCGCGCCCACATCGTGAATCGCCAGGATGGGATTGCCAAGGCCCAACTGGGCGCACTGGTTGATGACTTCCTGGGCGCGCCGCTCAATTTCGGGGTTACCGCGCTGCACCGAGTCAAAGTCGAGCTGGGCAGCGTTGGTGCCCGAAGCCATCGAGCTGGCGGCGCTGCCGCCCATGCCGATGCGCATGCCGGGCCCGCCGAGCTGGATCAGCAGCGTGCCGGCCGGAAACAAAATCTTGTGGGACAGCTGGGCATCAATCGTGCCGACGCCGCCGGCAATCATGATCGGCTTGTGGTAGCCCCAGCGCTGCCCGCCCACCGTTTGCTCGTATTCGCGGAAGTAGCCCGCCAGGCTGGGCCGGCCGAATTCGTTGTTGAACGCGGCGCCGCCCAGCGGGCCTTCGAGCATGATCTGCAGCGCACTGGCGATGTGGCCGGGTTTGCCATAGTCGCCATCGAACAACCGGGACACGGTAAAGCCGCTCAATCCGGCCTTGGGTTTGGAGCCGCGTCCGGTGGCTCCTTCATCGCGAATTTCGCCGCCAGCACCGGTCGAGGCGCCCGGAAACGGCGAAATGGCCGTCGGGTGGTTGTGGGTTTCCACCTTCATCAGCACATGCGTCAGCACCTGCTCAACTGCACTATATTTTTGATAGCTGTCCGAGCCCGCTGCGCCTGCACTATCACCCGATTTTGCATAAAATCTCTGGATGCTGGCGCCTTCCATGACCGAGGCGTTGTCCGAATACGCCACCACGGTGTGCTGCGGATTGAGCCGTTCGGTGTTGCGGATCATGGCAAACAGGCTGTGGTCCTGCGGCCGGTCGTCGATGGTGAAGTCGGCATTGAAAATCTTGTGCCGGCAATGCTCGCTGTTGGCCTGGGCGAACATCATCAGCTCGACATCGGTCGGGTTGCGCTGGAGCTGGCTGAAGGCCTTGACCAGGTAGTCAATTTCGTCGGCAGCCAGCGCCAGGCCAAATTCGGCATTGGCCCGTTCCAGCGCGGCCTGGCCGCCGTGCAGCAGGTCGATGACCTGCAGCGGCGCGGCAGCGAGTTCGGTGAACAGTCCGGCCTCGGCCTGCAGCCGGTCCGGCACGACGCTTTCCGTCATGCGGTCATGCAGCAGGTCAGCCACCTGGCCGTGCTGGCTGGGCGTCAATCCCGACTTGCCGAAAAAACCTGATTTCAGGCTGACCCGGTATTCGGTGAGGCGCTCAATCCGCCTGACGCCAAGCCCGCAGTTGTGGGCAATGTCGGTCGCTTTTGAAGCCCAGGGCGACACCGTGCCAAAGCGCGGCGACACAATGAACAGCACACTATCGTCGCCGCCACCCTTGCCGGCCGGCGCCGCGCCGGGCGCGCCATAGCTGAGCAAAGCCGCCAGCTTTGATTGCAAGGCCCCGGACGGCAGCGCATCGGTGGCCGCCAGGTGGACAAACCGGGCGCTGATGCCGACGATCTTGTCGTGGATGGCTTGCAGGCGCGGCAGGAGTTGCTGGACGCGAAAGTCGCTCAGGGCGTTGATGCCGTAGGCGTCGCCCTCGAAAGTCGTCAGGTGCAGTGTCACGGTAGCGCTGGCCTTTGGGTGGAAAAGAAGGTAGCAGCTGGCAAGCTGCAGGGGTGAAACCGG
>JACMQR010000316.1 GCA_014376885.1 Polaromonas sp. | reverse complement strand
TGGCGGCTGAAACGGTAAATTCACGGCGTTGCATTAAAGGCTCTCCTGATGTCAATGGGCAACTGTTGGACACGGCAGACGCAAAAAGTTCAGCCTTGCGGTTCATGCCTGCCTGGGTGTTAGCGCTGCACCCGGACCAGCGCGGTTTCGATCGAGCTGTTGTCCAGCCGGTCCTTGATGCGGTCGGCGTCGTCTTTTTTGTCAAACGGGCCGACGCGCACCCGGTAGACCGTGCGGCCGGCCTGCTCGCGTTCGCTGACCTTGGCCTGCATGCCGAGCAGCAGCAATCTAGCGCGCTGCTGCTCGGCGTCCTCGGCGGTGCGAAAAGCGCCGGCCTGGATGAAATAGTTGAACGGGTCGGCGGCGGCGGCAAACGCCGGGCCTTCAGACCGGGCCTTGGCCAGGTCGCCCAGGGGGTCGGCGGGCGCCGCTTTGGCCGGTTTGGCCGCTGCTGCGGCTGACGACGCCGGCGCCGATGCCGGCAGGGCGGCCGTTTTTGGCGGCTTGCCGGCGCGGTCGGCTTTTTTGGCGTCCTCGGGCATGCCCGCCGGATCGGGCACCGAGGTTGACGACAAAGGCTCGGGGCCGGCGGGCGGCGGCAGGTCGCCGGACGCCGAAGGCGCGGCTTTGGCCGGATTTTTACCCGCCAGCGGCGCGTTCGGATTCCAGTCCTTGTTCTTGCGGGCTTCGGCGGCGTCGCTGTCCGGGGTGGCGGCCGGGCTTCTGGTCAGGAAGGGCACCGGCACCTTGGTGACATAGACCGCCACGGTCAGCGCAATGCCCAGGCCGACCAGCGCGCCGATGATCAGGCCCAAAAGGGTGCCGCCTTGTTGTTGTTTTCGTTTCATGGATTGCCCGGTAACTTCAATGGGTTGCGCTGGCGGGCGTGCGGCTCGCCGGCTCACATCTTGCGCGGCGCGCTGACGCCCAGTACAGCCAGGCCATTGTGCAACACCTGGGCGGCGCTGGCGACCAGTGCCAGGCGCGCCAGCTTGACCGCTTCGTCATCGACCAGAATGCGCTCGGCATCGTAGTAGCTGTGGTAGCAGGCGGCCAGCTCGCGCAGGTAAAACGCCACATCGTGCGGCGCAAAGCCGCTGGCTGCATGGCTGAGCATGTCGGGGTATTTGGCCAGCAGCAAGGTCAAGGCCAGCGCCTGCGGGCTGGTCAGCGGCGACAAATCGACAGTCGCCAGCTGGCGTTCGTCGCCGGCCCAGGCGGCAAGCACCGAGCAGATGCGGGCATGGGCGTACTGCACGTAGTACACCGGGTTTTCATTGTTCTTGGCCAGGGCCAGGTCGATGTCGAAGATGTACTCGGTGTCCGGCTTGCGGCTGAGCAAAAAGAAGCGCACGGCGTCGGCGCTGGTCCATTCGATCAGGTCGCGCAGCGTGACATAGCTGCCGGCGCGCTTGGAGATCTTCACCTCCTCGCCGTTCCTGACGACGCGCACCATGGTGTGCAGCACATAGTCGGGGTAGCCCGGCGGAATGCCCGCATTGGCTGCCTGCAGGCCGGCGCGCACCCGGGCGATGGTGCCGTGGTGGTCCATGCCCTGGATGTTGACCGCCTGCGTAAAGCCGCGCTCCCATTTGGTCAGGTGGTAGGCCACGTCGGGCACGAAGTAGGTGTAGGAGCCGTCGGTCTTTTTCATGACCCGGTCCTTGTCGTCGCCGTAGTCGGTGGAGCGGAGCCAGAGCGCGCCGTCTTGCTCAAACGTCTTGCCGGCGTCCTTCAGGCGCTGCACGGTGCTGTCGACCCGGCCTTCGCTGTACAGGCTCGACTCCAGGTAGTAGTGGTCAAAGCGCACCGAAAAGGCCTTCAGGTCCAGGTCCTGCTCGTGGCGCAGGTAGGCGACAGCGAACTGGCGAATGGCGTCGATGTCGTCGATGTCGCCCGAGGCGGTGAAGGACCGGTCGTCGGCGCTGACGGTCTTGCCGGCCAGAAAATCGCGGGCAATGTCGTCGATGTAGTCGCCGTTGTAGGCCGGCTCGGGCCAGCCGGCGTCGCCGGGTTTGAAGCCCCGGGCGCGCGCCTGGGTGCTGGTGGCCAGGGTATGGATCTGCACGCCGGCGTCGTTGTAGTAGAACTCGCGGTGCACCTGCGTGCCCTGGGTGGCCTGCAGGTTGCAGATCGCGTCGCCCAGCGCCGCCTGCCGGCCGTGGCCGACATGCAGCGGGCCGGTCGGGTTGGCCGAGACGAACTCGACGATCATCTTGCGCCCGGGCGCAAGCGGCTGCGCGCCATAGCGGCTGCCGGCGGCAAGCACCTCGCGCACGGTTTGCTGCTTGGCCGCCGGCGTGAGCCGCAGGTTGATGAAGCCCGGGCCGGCAATGTCGATCGCCGCCACCCAGCGCGCAAAGGCGGGCGCCGCCAGCAGCAGGGCGCGCAGGGCCTCGGCGGCCTGCCGCGGGTTTTGTTTCAGGGGCTTGGCCAGCTGCATGGCGGCGGTGCAGGCAAAGTCGCCATGCGCGGCGACTTTGGGCGACTCGAATGCGGCTGTGGCGCCAGCGCCGGGAGCCAGGGTTTCCAGCGCGGCGGCCAGGTCGGAGAGCAGGTCTTTTTTAATCGAAAGCATGGCCGGATTTTACGGTCAAGCCCGCCGGCGTTTGCGCCGGCTGACCGCCCGCCTGGCTGTCCCCCGGTCATCGAATTGCCGCCCGGACGCGTTATGGTCTGGATTTCCGGCCACCAGCCGGATCTGCCGCGTCCCCTGTGCCACCTTTCTCACTTTTATTTACCTGCTGGAGTCACCATGAACAAGCCGCTGTCCCTGATTGCTGTTTCCCTGGCCCTGGCGCTGGGCCTGTCGGCCGGCGCCCGTGCCCAGAGCGCTGCCGCGCCTGCCGCCCCGGCGGCGGCGACG
>JACMQR010000315.1 GCA_014376885.1 Polaromonas sp. | reverse complement strand
TCTACGGCGTGCCGGCCTATTCCACCCTGGGATGGCTGAACTGGGCCGGCGGCGACCCGCTGCTCAGCACCTTCATCGGCTACCAGGAAGGCGAGCTGGCCCGGCTGGTGTTTCACGAGCTGGCGCACCAGGTGGTGTATGCGCCCGGCGACACGGCGTTCAACGAATCGTTCGCCACCGCCGTCGAGCGGCTCGGCGTGCAGCGCTGGCTGCAGGACCCGGCCGGCCCGGGCAGCAATGCCGCCCGCCAGACCTACCAGCAGCTCGACGAGCGGCGCCGGCAGTTCCGGGCGCTGACCGCGGCCACGCGGCAGGAGCTGAGCCGCATTTATGCATCAAACAGCACGCTCGTGCAGGACCCGCGGACTCAAGCAGCTCACAAAATAATAGCGATGCAGAAATTTCGCGAGGCCTATGTGCAGCTCAAGGCCGGATGGGACGGCTATGCCGGCTACGACCCGTGGGTGGCGCGCGCCAACAATGCGTCGTTCGGCGCGCAGGCCGCCTATGACGAAGGAGTGCCCGCCTTTGAAGCCCTGTTCGAGCGCTCAGGGCGCGACTGGCAGCGCTTTTACCAGGCGGTCAGGCTGCTGGCCGAGCTGCCAGCCGGCCAGCGTCAAGCCGCCCTGGGCCTGGGGCCATAGCCCCCGGCCAATGCCGGGCGACCTTCGGCAGGCGCCGGCAATGCGCTGCGCCCTTCAGTACGCGGGCAAGGCCTGCCGGGGCAGCGAGAAATAAAACGTCGCGCCCTGCCCGGGCGCGGCCTCGGCCCACAGCCGGCCTTCATGGCGCTCGATCACCCGCTGGACGGTGGCCAGCCCGATGCCCAGCCCGGCGAATTCCAGTGTTCCATGCAGGCGCTCGAACGGCATAAACAGCTTGTGGGCATGCGCCATGTCAAAGCCGGCGCCGTTGTCGCGCACAAAAAACACCGCCCGTCCGTCCGCATCGGGCAGCTGGCCCACGCTGATCCGCGCCCGGACCCGCAGGGCGCTGAATTTCCAGGCATTGCCCAGCAGGTTTTCCAGCACCGCCTGAATCAGCCGGTCGTCGCCATAGGCCAGCAAGCCGGCCTGGACCTGCCAGTCCACCACGCGTTCGGGCTGGCGGGCCTGCCATTCGTCCAGGATGGAGCCGGCCATGGCCGACAGGTCGACGGGCTGGCGGCGCAGCTCGGAGCGCGTTACCTGGCCAAGCGACAGCAGGCCTTCGATCAAGCGGCCCATTTGCGCCGCGCCCTGCACGATGCGGCTCAGGTAGTTCTGCACCTTCGGGTTGCCGCTGTCGGTCAGCTGCCGGGCCAGCAGGCTGCTAAAGCCGTTGATGGTGCTCAGCGGCGCGCGCAGGTCGTGCGACACCGAATAGGAAAACGCTTCGAGGTCCTGGTTGGAGCGACGCAGGGCGGCTTCGGCCTGCTTGAACTCGGTCACGTCGGCATCGATGCCGACCCAGAAAATCACCTGGCCCTGCGCGTTTAGCACCGGCGAACCCCGATAGGCCATGGAATGCACGCTGCCGTCCTTGCACAGCAAACGCCGGACACCGGAAAAAGGCACGGCGTTTTGCCGGGCCTGCTGCCAGTTTTCCCGCATGCCGGCAATGTCATCCGGGTGAATGGCGGCCAGCCACTGCATCGCCGTCCAGTTCTCCAGCGAGCCGCCCACCAGCTCAAACCAGGCGCGGTTCGCATAGGTCAGCTGGCCCTTCAGGTCAATGGTCCAGATGATCTGCGGGGCCTGCTCGGCCAGGGCGTGGAACAGCGCCTGCTGGCGCTCAAGGGCCAGCGTGCGCTCGGCGACTTTTTTCTCCAGCCCGGCGTTGAGCCGGCTGACCTGCCCCATCAGCTGGACATTTTTCACGGCGATGCAGGCCAGCTGCGCCAGCTCTGCGGCGACATGCTCGTCATGCCGGTTGAACTCCCCCACATATTTGTCAGACAGCTGGAGCAAGCCGACCTGCCGGCCGTCCCGGCCGGTCAGGGGCACCGCCAGCCAGCCGCGCAGCATCAGGTCGCGCTCGGCCGGGCTGGCAACTTCGCGCCACGCCGGGTGCTGCTGCACCTCGGCCTGGCTCAGGCGCAGCGGGCCGGGCGCCTGGCCGCCGCAGGCATAAACAGCGCTGCCGCGCGCCAGCAGAACCCGGTCGCGGCAGGGCGCATAGCGGCCAGACAGCGACAGGGCCTCAAGGACCGGCGCCTGCTCGTCGCTGCCAGCGGCCAGGCTGACGGCCGCCTGGTGCGCGCCGATCACGCCGCGCGCCTGCTCGGCCAGTTCTTGCAGGATGCCGTCCACCGTCAGTTGCTGAGTGATGGCCCGGGAGCCCTCCACGGCGCGCTGCAAGGTGGCCAGCTGGTCCTGCACCGTGCGCTCGGCCTTGAACCGGGCTGTCATGTCCAGCGCCACAACCAAGCAGGCCGACTGGCCGTTGAACTGAATCGGCTGGGCCGCCACTTCCACTGGAAACAACGAGCCGTCCCGGCGGCGGTGCTCGGCCGGGCCCTGCAGTTTTTCAGGCCGGAGGTCCGGGCGGTCGGGCGGCACCTCGATGCTTGAGCTGACCTGAACATCGGCCAGCGTCATGGACAAGAACTCGCGCTCCGCGTACCCGTAGTCCTGCACGGCCGCCTGGTTCACCGCCAGAAATTCACGGTTCTTGCTGCCCTGCACCCACATCGACACCGGCGCCGATGCGAACAGCGCCGCATAGCGCTGTTCGCTGTCGATCAGCGCCTGCTCGGCCCGCTTGCGTTCGGTGATGTCGCGCTGCACCGACACCCAGTGGGTGTACCAGCCCTGGGCATTGACCACCGGCACGATGTCCAGCTCGACCCAGAACGGCTGACCGCTTTTGGTGTAGTTGATCAGCTCGGCGCGCACCGGCTGCCACTTCTTCAGCGCGGCGGCAATCCGGTCCAGCTCCCTGCGCTGCGTCAGCGGGCCTTGCAGCATGCGCGGCGACTGGCCCAGCGCCTCTTCGCGGCTGTAGCCGGTGTGGCGCTCAAAAGCCGCATTGACAAAAATGATGCGCGGACCCATCTCATTGACCGGCTCGGCTTCGGTGATGAGCAGCATGTCGTTCAGGCGGGAAATGCTGGCGTCGAGCAGCCGCAACTGGGCCTGCGCGGCCTGCTCATCGGTCAGGTCGCGCACAATGGCGGTGAACAGCTTGCCCTCGGGCGTGTCAAGCTGCGAGATCGACACATCGACCGGAAATTCGGTGCCGTCGG
>JACMQR010000314.1 GCA_014376885.1 Polaromonas sp. | reverse complement strand
TGACGATGCGCACCGTGTCCGACGAGTCGTTGCCGCCGATGTAGAAAAAATGCTCGATCTGGTGCGCCTGCAGCACCTTGAAGATTTCCTGGCTGTAGCGATCGTCGGGCTTGTCGCGCGTGGAGCCCAGCGCCGATACGGCCGTCAAGAATCCGGCATGGCGGCCCATCACCACGCCCACGTACACGCCCGGCAGGGCGGCGTTGTCCAGGTTGGCGCCGGCAAAGGCCTGCGCGACAAAGCGCGCCGCCGACGGAAAGCCCGGCGTGTGGTCGCTGCCCACCAGATCGTTGTCGATGGTTTTCGGAATGTGCAGGCAGCGCAGCGGGTAGCCGGCTTTTTGCGCCTCCAGGCTGACGATGCGCACCGTGTCCGACGAGTCGTTGCCGCCGATGTAGAAAAAGTGCTCGATCTGGTGAGCCTGCAGCACCTTGAAGATTTCCTGGCAGTAGCGCGCGTCGGGCTTGTCGCGCGTCGAGCCGAGCGCCGACGACGGCGTGTTGGCGACAAGTTTGAGGTTGTGGCTGGTTTCCTGCGTCAGGTCCACGAAGTCTTCATTGACGATGCCGCGCACGCCGTGGCGCGCGCCGTAGATGCGGCTGACCTCGCCAAAGCGCCGCGCCTCCAGCGCCACGCCGACCAGCGACTGGTTGATCACCGCCGCCCTGGGCAACAAGGATTTTTCCGGATGGCATGGTTTTTTCCTTGGCAAGGTCACTGTCCGGGATGGTCAGAGGCCCGATTCTGCGCTTCGCAGCAAAAAAAGCACGTTTGCCTGGTGGGGTCCATCGTGCCAGGCCAGGCCAGGCCAGGCCCATGCCCGGTATGCTTGCGGCCCATGTACGCCCACCATTTCGGCATGAGCCAGGACCCGTTTTCCATTGCGCCCGATCCGCACTACCTGTTCATGAGCGAGCGCCACCGCGAGGCGCTGGCCCACCTGCTGTATGGCGTGGCCGGGCCGGTTGGTGCGGCAGGCGGCACCGGCGGCGGCTTCGTGCTGCTGACCGGCGACATCGGCACCGGCAAGACGACGATTTGCCGCTGCTTCCTGGAGCAGATTCCGGCCGGCTGCCATGTCGCCTACATCTTCAACCCCAAGCTCACCGTCACCGAACTGCTGCAATCGGTCTGCGAGGAATTCCACATCACCGCGGGCGCAGCAGCGCCCGCAAACCCGCCGACGGTGAAGGACTACATCGACGCGCTCAACGCCTTTTTGCTGCAGGCCCATGCTGCCGGGCAAAGCTGCGTGCTGATCATCGACGAGGCGCAGAACCTCCTGCTTGAGGTGCTGGAGCAACTGCGCCTGCTGACCAACCTGGAAACCAGCCAGCGCAAGCTGCTGCAGATCGTGCTCATCGGCCAGCCCGAGCTGCGCGCCATGCTGGCCCGGCCCGAGATGGAGCAGCTGGCCCAGCGGGTGATTGCCCGGTTTCACCTGGATGCGCTGAGCGAGCCGGAAAGCGCCCGCTACATCGAACACCGGCTGGCCGTTGCCGGCCTGGCCGGCCCGCTGCCGTTTGACCGCGCCGCGCTGAGGCGTATCCACCGCCTTGCGCGCGGGGTGCCGCTCCGCATCAACCTGCTGTGCGGGCGCGCGCTGCTGGGAGCCTGGGCCAATGGCCTGTTCCGGGCGAACCGGCAGGTGGTGGACAAGGCTGCGGCCGAAGTGTTCGGACTTGATGCCGGGCGGTCGCTGGGCCGTCGTTCATGGCCAGCCGCCTATGCGGCGGGCGG
>JACMQR010000313.1 GCA_014376885.1 Polaromonas sp. | reverse complement strand
GGTGCATGGGCCGGCCAGCGTCGCGCCGGCGGCCTGGCTGCCGGCGGTCAGGCTGGACGCGCTGAGCGTCCTGATGCTGGCGCTGACGACCTTTCTCGGCTGGGTCATCGTGCGCTACTCGCGCAACTACCTGGCCGGCGATCCGCACCAGGGCCGCTACCTGGCCTGGCTGTGCCTGACGCTGGCTGCCGTGTGGCTGCTGGTGGTGTTGAACAACCTGCTGCTGCTCTGCCTGGCCTGGAGCGCCACCAGCCTGGCGCTGCATCAGCTGCTCACCTTCTACCAAGACCGGCCGGCCGCCATCGTGGCCGCGCACAAGAAATTCCTGATCAGCCGGGCTGCCGACCTGCTGACGCTGGCTGCCACGCTGCTGGTGTTTCTCAGCCTGGACACGCTGCACATCGACCGCATCAGCCAGCTGCTGGCCGGCGGGCATCCGGTTGACATCGGCCTTCAGCTGGCGGCCATGCTGTTTGTGCTGAGCGCCATCCTGAAGTGCGCGCAACTGCCGTTTCACGGCTGGCTGCTGCAGGTGATGGAGGCGCCGACGCCGGTGTCGGCGCTGCTGCACGCCGGCATCGTGAACATCGGCGGCTTTGTGCTGCTGCGCCTGGCCGGATTGCTGGAAACCGCGCCGGCGGCGCAGCTGCTGCTGGTGGTTGCGGGCAGCATCACCGCCGCGCTGTCCGCGCTGGTCATGATGACGCGCATCAGCGTCAAGGTGATGCTGGCCTGGTCCACCTGCGCCCAGATGGGCTTCATGCTGCTCGAAATCGGCCTGGGCGCCTATCCGCTGGCACTGCTGCATCTGCTGGCGCATTCGCTGTACAAGGCCCATGCGTTTTTGGGTGCCGGTGAAACCGTGGCCCGCCAGCGCCTGCTGGGCATTGCGCCGGTCAACCGCCCGTTGGGCAACGGCTTGAAGCTGCTCGCGCTGGCCGGATTGCTGCTCGCCCTGGGGCTGGCGGGCCTGGCCAGCGGGCTGGACCCGCGCCACGAGCCAGCCTTGTGGGTGCTGGGCGGCGCGCTGGCCAGCAGCCTGCTGCCACTGGTCAGCGCGCCGGCCGAAACGCGCCCATTGCGCCAGGTGGCGCTGCTTATCGCTTGCGCCTTCGGCCTGGCCTTGCTGTATGGCTTGTGGCACCGCCTGTTTGCCAGCCTGGTGCCGGCGTCCAGCCTGCCGCCCGGCAATGTCAGCCTGGCCATTGCCGCCGTCTGCCTGGCCGGCTTGCTGGCGGTGCAGCAAACCGTGCTCGGCCAGCCGCAGGGACGCCTGTCGCGCTGGCTGCATCCGCGCGCTTTTGCCGGCTTTCACCTCGATGAAATTTTCACCCGCCTCACGCTGCGCCTCTGGCCGGCGCCGCTGGGTGCCGCACGCCGCGCCCCGGCCGCCCTGCCGGCGGTTTCCACCATCAAGGTAAACCATGATTGATTCTGCTGAAATTCAAACTGCCCACAGCAGCGCGCATGACCCGGTTGCCAAGGCAGTGCAGGCGGCCTGCCAGCGTATTGCGCCCAGCTGGCCGCTGGACCGTTTCATTGCCGTCAATCCCTGGTGGGGCTTTGTCGATGAGTCCATCCAGGCCGCTTCGGCACAAATCGGCCACCTGTGCGGCTCGGCGCTGACCATGCCGATGGACTGGTATCTGGCCCAATATGCCAAGGGCCAGATCACCGACAACGGGCTGCGCGAGGCGCTCAAGCGGCGCGGCCTGGCGATCGATGCCGACGCCTTTTGGCAGCAATGCGCGGCGGGCATGGCCGATTCTGCCCCGCCCGCCCGCCTGATGCTGTTCACCGAAGCGCTCGACGCGCGGCGCGACCTGCGGCATCTGCCGGCCTGCCAGGATGTGGTGATCCATGCCATCGGGCAGCACTGCGCCTCCTGGTTCGACCAGGGCCAGGCGCGCTGGCGGCCAACGCATGCCACCTCGCTGTATGCGGCCTGGCAAGAGATTGCCGCGCATGACAACGGCCCGTCGATGCTGCTGGGGATCAACGGCATTGCCGGGCGCATTGCCGCGCTGCCAGCCGCGCATGGCGAACTCATCGGCTTTGTTTGCCGGGCGTTGAACATCGAGCCGCACGAATACGCGGCCTATTTCAGCGCCTTGCTGCTGAGCAGCAACGGTTGGGCCGCCTGGTGCGCCTACCTGCGCTGGCAGGCCGGCCAGCAATGCCAGCATGACGACCACCTGGAGCAGTTGCTCGCGATTCGGCTGGCCTGGGAATGGGTGCTGGCCGACAGCGCAGGCGATAAGGCGCTGCTGGATGATTGGCGCGCCGCGCGCCGCATGCCCGGCAAAGCCAGCGATGACTCGCCGGCCTGGGTGTGGCAGGACGCGCTGGACATCAGCTGGCAGCAGCAGGTCAGCCAGGGACTGCTCAGGCCGGCCCCGCCAGCAGCTGCACCGCCGGCGCCACCCGCCATGCAGGCGGTTTTTTGCATCGATGTGCGCTCCGAGCCGATGCGCCGCGCGCTCGAAGCCAGTGGTCCGGCGATCCGCACCCACGGCTTTGCCGGCTTTTTCGGCCTGCCGATTGACTACCTGCCGTTTGCCGGCAGCACCGCGCGGCCGCAATTGCCGGGCCTGCTGGCGCCGCAGCTTCGGGTGGCTGCCGAAGCCGCCACACCCGAAGCCACAGCGCAGCTGCTCGCCCGGCGGCGCTTTCGGCTGGGCTTTTCCCAGGCCTGGGAGGGCTTTCGGACCACGGCCAGCAGCGGCTTTGGCTTTGTCGAAACCGCAGGCCTGGGTTATGCCTGGAAGCTGCTGCGCGCCAGCCTGCCCGGCAAGGCCGCCGCCGGCACGGTTCCGGGCACCGACAGCGACGGCCTGCAAGATGCCGAATATGCCCGCCTGCGCCCGGTCATCGGCGGCCTGGCCCTTGGCGATGCTGTCAACCTGGCCGCCGGCGTGCTCGGCGCCATGTCGATGCGCGCTGGCTTCGCGCCGCTGGTGCTGCTGGTCGGCCACGGCAGCCAGACCGCCAACAACCCGCATGCCGCCGGCCTGGACTGCGGCGCCTGCTGCGGCCAGACCGGCGAGGTCAATGCGCGGGTGCTGGCCGGTTTGCTCAACCGCCGCGATATTCGCGCGGGGCTTCTAGCCCAGGGCATGGCCCTGCCGGAGGGCACCCGTTTTGTCGCCGGGCTGCACAACACCACCACCGATGAGGTCACGCTGCTCGACACCCGGGAGATGGAATCGAGCCACGGTGCCGCGCTGGCGCAGGCGCGGCAATGGCTGGCGCAGGCCGGCCAGCGCATCCGCGCCGAGCGCGCGCCCGCCCTGGGCCTGGCGGCCCAGAGCCCCGAGGCGCTGCTGGAGGCGCTGCGCCAGCGGGCCGGCGACTGGTCCCAGGTGCGCCCCGAATGGGGGCTGGCCAACAATGCCGGCTTCATTGCCGCGCCGCGCGAACGCACCCGCCGCCTTGATTTGCAGGGGCGCAGCTTTTTGCACGACTACAGCCATGCAGACGATGCCGGCTACGCCGTGCTGGAGTTGATTCTGACCGCGCCAGTGGTGGTCGCCCACTGGATCAACATGCAGTACTACGCCTCCACCGTCGACAACCGCCGCTGGGGCAGCGGCAACAAGGTGCTGCACAACGTGGTGGGCGGCAATATCGGTGTGTTCGAGGGCAATGGCGGCGACCTGCGCATCGGCCTGCCAATGCAGTCGCTGCATGACGGCGAAAACTGGGTGCACACGCCGCTGCGCCTGAGCGTCTGGGTCGAAGCGCCGCGCGACGCCATTGCCAGCATCGTGCAGCGGCACGAAAAAGTGGCCCAGCTGGTGGCCGGCGGCTGGCTGCACCTGCTGTGCATCGACCCCGAGGACGGCAAGATTTACCGCCATGCGCTGCACAGCCTGGGCAGCGGCGATTGGCTGCCAGAGCCGGCTGCGCCATGAGCGGCGCGGCAGTGCGGGCGTGCTTGGCGTTGCAGCGCTAGGGGGCGAATCGCGCCGGATACGCCATGTTGCCTTGATCTGTGTCAAGACAGGCCGCATGCCTTGCCGCCAGCCGGCACCAAGGCATAAACTGGCTTGATTCGCCCCGCCCGAAACGCCCGTCATCCCCTGCCAAGGAATGTGCATGTCCGCCATGATGAAAGCCGCCATCTTCATTGAGCCCGGCCGGATTGAAATCGCCGACAAGCCGATTCCCGATGTCGGCCCGAACGACGCCCTGGTGCGCATCACCACCACGACGATTTGCGGCACCGATGTGCATATCCTCAAGGGCGAATACCCGGTCGCCAAGGGGCTGACGATTGGCCATGAACCGGTCGGCGTGGTTGAAAAGCTCGGCAGCGCGGTGCAGGGCTACAGCGAAGGCCAGCGCGTGATTGCCGGCGCCATCTGCCCGAACTTCAATTCCTATGCCGCGCAGGACGGCGCGGCGTCACAGGACGGCAGCTACCTGGTGCCAACGGGCCTGTGCGGCTGCCATGGCTACAAAGCCACCGCCGGCTGGCGCTTTGGCAACCTGATCGACGGCACCCAGGCCGAGTACGTCTTGGTGCCCGACGCGCAGGCCAACCTGGCGCCGATTCCCGACGGCTTGACCGACGAGCAGGTCTTGATGTGCCCGGACATCATGTCCACCGGCTTCAAGGGCGCGGAAAACGCCCGCATCAAGATCGGCGACACGGTGGTGGTGTTTGCCCAGGGGCCGATCGGCCTGTGCGCCACCGCCGGCGCCCGGCTGCTGGGCGCCAGCACCATCATCGCGGTTGATGGCAACGACCACCGCCTTGGCATCTCGAAAAAGCTTGGCGCCGACATCACGCTGAACTTCAACAATTGCGACGTGGTGGAGGAAATCATGAAGCTCACCAAGGGGCGCGGCGCGGATTCGTCGATCGAGGCGCTCGGTACGCAGGCGACCTTCGCGTCGGCGCTGCGGGTGCCCAAACCCGGCGGCACGCTGTCCAGCCTGGGGGTGTATTCCAGCGCCCTGACGATTCCGCTGTCGGCCTTTGCCGCCGGCCTGGGCGACCATGCCATCGTGACTGCCCTGTGCCCGGGCGGCAAGGAGCGCATGCGCCGGCTGATGAATGTCGTGGCCTCCGG
>JACMQR010000004.1 GCA_014376885.1 Polaromonas sp. | reverse complement strand
GCGCTACCCAGCGGATTGCCTGGCGTGACCTGCAAAATGAAGACCTCTGGAAGCAGGGCTGGGTATGACGACTGCCAGCCCTCGTGTTCGCCAGCTTTCGCGCTTCGGGCCGTGGCTGCGCCTGGCCGGGCTGCTGGTTGCTGGCGTCACCACGGGAGGCTTTGCCATGGCTGTTGAAGAGCCGAAGTTCGAGCTGATTGCCCAGGATGGCAGCCGCGAAATCCGCCGTTATGCACCGCTCATTGTTGCCGAAACGCTTGTCAGCGGCGACATGGATGCCGCGTCTGGCAAGGGCTTCAGGTTGATTGCCGACTATATTTTCGGCAACAACACGCGGGCCGGCGAAGCAGCCGAAAAAGCGTCCCAAAAAATTGCCATGACCGCGCCGGTCGTTCTGGAGCCGGTGGCCGCCTCGCAAAAAATTGCGATGACAGCGCCTGTCACCGCCGAGCCTCTGGATGCCGCATTGGACCTGGCGTCCGCCACCCAGTGGCGCATCCAGTTCGTCATGCCGGCCGAGTACGCCATGCCGGCATTGCCCAGGCCGAACAACGAGGCGGTCACGCTGCGGCAGCTCCCCGCCAGGACCTTTGCGGTTCTGACTTATTCGGGCCTGAACAGCGCCTCCCGGATTCAGGAAAAAACCGCCGAGCTGAGCGCCTGGCTCAAGGCCAGAGGTGCCGAGCCAATGGGCATGCCGCTGCTGGCGCGCTACGACCCGCCGTGGACCTTGCCGATGTGGCGGCGCAACGAGATCCAGATCGAGCTCAAGCTGCCCTGAGTCTGCGGCCCGGTTGCCACACCATGGGCAACGCCGCCCTGCACCGGGGCTGCATCAAGCCGAGCCGGCCACGTTGATTTTCTCGCCAGCTTCTTCGGCGCCTTTTTTGTCAGCACCGGCCGGCTGCCAGCCCACCGTGCCCCGGTAGGCATGCCAGCTGGCATGGCCGAGCAGTGGGCCGACCAGCACCAGGCCCAGGCCCCAGGGCAGCAGTGCCACGGCGATCAGCGCGGCAATCATCGTGCCCCAGAGCAGCAGCACGCCCGGGCTTGAGCACACCACCTGCAGGCTGGTGATGGCTGCCGAGATGGCATCGGCATCCCGGTCGAGGATCATCGGAATCGACACCACGGCGGTGGCGAACACCAGCACCGCAAACAAGCCGCCCACCGCCAGATAAACCGCGACAAATTCCCAGTTGGCGGGATTGATCACCGCCTGGAGTACGCCGGTGGTCGAGGGCATGCCGGTGTTGAAAAACACCGCGAACACGACCAGCGAGGCGCGGCCCCAGACCAGCTCCAGGCCTGCCAGCACCAACACCAGCATGCCCATGCTGCCAACGTGCCGGTTCCAGCAGGTCAGCGATGCCCCCAGTTCGGGCTTGAGGCCCTGCTCGCGGCGCCGGCTGACGTCATACAGGCCCAGCGCCAGAAACGGCCCCAGAAGCAGGCAGCCCGAAGCCAGCGTCAGCGTGTATTCGGGCCGGTTGCGAAACACGGCGCCCAGCGCCACGGCCATGAGCCAAAAGCAACTGCCGTAAAACAGGCCGATGCCCGGATGCGCGAGCAGGTCGCGCCAGCCGCACGCCAGCCAGACAAACGGCGCGCCCGGGCCGAGCGGCTGCATCAGCGCCTGGGGCCCGACCGGCGGCGCCGGGACATAGGGCGCCGCCATCACCGGCAGCCCACCGTGCGGGGCTGCGCCTTCGCACGGGGGCGTCGCAGGCGGTTGGGCGTTCTCGGCGGGAATGACGGGCGGGCTCATGGGGCGTTGAAAAGGGTCAGGCCAGGCGGGCAGCGTTGAAGCGCTCGGGCGATGCGGTTTTGAAGGCGGTGGGAGCCGGGCGTTAAGCGAGTGTTAAACGGGCGTTAGCAATGCGTTAGCCATGCGCTAGCCGGCGTGTCGCTGCTGCTCGAATTTCTCCTGGCAGGCAATGCAGCGCATCGCCTCCGGGCTGGCCTGCAGCCTGGACTCCGGTATGGCGCCGCCGCAGCTGGTGCATTTGCCGTAGCTGCCGGCGTCAATGCGCGTTAGGGCCGCCTCGATCATGGCCAGCTCATGGGTTTCACGCTCGCCGATGGCGAACTCCAGTTCGCGCTCTGTTGCCACCTGGGCGCTGGAGTCCTCGCGGCGCTCGAAATGCTGGGCGGCGGCTTCGGCCTGGCCCAGGACGCCGCCGCGCTGGCCGGCCAGTTGGCCCAGCAGCGCCGTGCGCATGTCCAGCAGCTGCTGGCGGTAGGATGTCGCTTGTTGCGGGGTCATGGGTGGGTTTCCTCTTGAGGTTGGCTTTTGATGATGCGCGCAGCCATGTCGCCATTTCTTGACCAGGGTCAACATCCGCCGTGCATTCATGCCCTGTCGCCGGCAAAGGCGGGTTTGGCCAGGCTCGCCCCGGCGGTTTGCAGGTAAGCTGCGAGTCCACCGTGCCGTTATCCCCGCTTCCCCCACCAGCCCGCCTGCCGCGCCGCGAACCTGGCGCTGCGGGCCGGCCTGCGGTGCGCCGCATCACGCTGGGCCAGCCGCTCCAATGGCTGGCGCGCGGCGCGCGCGATCTGCGGCAGGGCGGCTGGCTGGGCCTGCTGCATGGCCTGCTGCCGGCGGCTTTCGGTGGCCTCTTGGTGCTGCTGGCGCGCGACCGGTTCTGGCTGCTGGCCGGGGCTTTGTCCGGTTTTCTGGTGGTGGCGCCGGTGCTGGCAACCAGCCTGTACGCCATGAGCCGGGCGCTGGAGCGCGGCGAGCCGGTTAATTGGCAGCTCATCCTCAAGACCTGGACGAACTGGCAGCATTCGCGCTATGCAGTGCGCGGTGGCTACTGGAGCCTGGTGCGCTTTGGCCTGCTGCTGGCCCTGGCCGGCACCGGCTGGGTGCTGACATCGGCCGCCTTGATCACCCTGGTGGCGCCCGAGCCGGTCCACACGCCAGCGGATTTTCTGCGCCATGTCGTGCTGGCCCCCGGCCACTACGCTTTTGAGCTGTGGCTCACCCTGGGCGGCTTGCTGGCCGCGCCGATTTTTGCCTCCAGCGTGGTCGCCATGCCCCTGCTGCTGGACCGCCGGGTCGATGTGCTGCAGGCGGTGCTGACCAGCTGGCAGGCGGTGCTGACCAACCCGGTCGCCCTGGCTTTCTGGGCGGCGCTGATCATGGGCCTGAGTCTGCTTGGCCTGGGCACGCTGCTGCTGGGACTGGTGGTGGTGCTGCCGGTGCTGGGCCATGCCAGCTGGCACGCCTACCGCGATCTGGTGGATGCCCAAGAGCTTCCCGAACGCCTGGCGCCGCAGGATGCCGCCTGATGTTTGGCTTTTCGGAAGAGCAGGTGGCCGCCTTCGGGCTGTCGTTTGGCATTGGCGCGTTCATGCTCTATATGCTGTTCATCATCGGCCAGCTGGCCTGGGTTTCCAAGGCGGGCAAGTTCGGCACCTTTGTGATCTTCCTGGGCCTGGCCTTTGGCATGGTGGGCTTTGTCGCCAAGTTTTTCATCCAGTGGATGCTGGAAAAGTAAAAACGCAGTCGCTGATTGCCTTTTAGGCACGATTTGCTGTTGTAGTGCAATACCCGTCTATGCTGTTAGCTATTAATTTAAGAGTACTGAAACCCTTGAAAGCGCAACCTTGCCGTGGCACAGGACGCAGGCTTGACACAATCGGGGAATGAACAATGATTTCAAAGGCAACAAGCAGTCGCTGCCCAGCAAGCTGTGCACCGTCTGCGGCCGCACCATGACCTGGCGCAAATCCTGGGCGAAAAACTGGGCCGAGGTGCTGTATTGCTCGGATGCCTGCCGTGCCCGCAAAAAGCACACCGGGGCGGCGCCATGACCGCCGCGCCCCAGGCCGCTGCCGTGGCGCAAACCGGGCTGCTGCGCCATCTGGTGATGGTGCTGGGCGACCAGCTCGACGAGCAGTCGTCGGCATTCGATGGCTTTGATCCGGCGCTCGATGCCGTCTGGATGGCCGAGGTGGCCGAGGAATCGACCCATGTCTGGTCGGCCAAGCAGCGCATCACCGTGTTCTTAAGCGCCATGCGCCACTTTGCCGAGTCGCTGCGCGCGCGCGGCTGGACGGTTTACTACACGCATCTGGACGACAGCGCCAACCGCGGCACGCTGGCCGCCGAGTTGCAAAGCGCCATCGATGTGCTGGCGCCGGCGGCCCTGGTCATGACCGCGCCGGGCGACTGGCGGGTGCTGCAAAGCCTGCGCGCCGTTGCCAAGGCGTCCGGCCGGCCGCTGGACATGCGCGACGACCGCAATTTCTTCAGCACCGTGCGCGAGTTCGCGGCGCATGCCGAGGGCCGCAAGCAGCTGCGGCTGGAGTACTGGTACCGCGAGCTGCGCACCAAAAACGGTATTTTGATGGAGGGCGGCAAGCCGGTCGGCGGGCAGTGGAACTTTGATGCCGACAACCGCGAATCGTTTGGCGCTGCCGGGCCGGGCGCGCTGCCGCCGCGCAGCTTTTTTGCGCCCGACGCGATCACGCAGGATGTCATGGCGCTGGTCAACAGCCGCTTTGCCAGCCATCCAGGCCGGCTCGATTCATTCGGCTGGCCGGTCACCCGTGCCCAGGCGCTGCTGGCGCTGGACACTTTCATCGCCGAGCGCCTGCCGCTGTTCGGCAAGTTTGAAGACGCCATGTGGCAGGGCGAAGTCTGGCTGTACCACGCGCACCTGGCGTCGGCCATGAACCTCAAACTGCTCGGCGCCCGAGAGGTGGTGCAGGCCGCCGAGGATGCCTACCGGGCCGGGCTGGCGCCGCTGGCGGCGGTCGAGGGCTTTATTCGGCAAATCCTCGGCTGGCGCGAATTCATCCGCGGCGTCTACTGGACCAAGATGCCTGAGTACGGGGCGGTCAATGCCCTGGATGCGCAGGCCGCCTTGCCCGGTTTTTACTGGACCGGCGAGACCGACATGGCCTGCCTGCGCGACGCCCTGACGCAGACCTTGAATCACGGCTACGCGCACCACATCCAGCGCCTGATGGTCACCGGCCTGTATGCCCTGCTGCTCGGAGTCAAGCCGCAGGAAGTGCATGCCTGGTACCTCAGCGTGTATGTCGATGCGGTCGAATGGGTCGAGCTGCCCAATGTGCTGGGCATGAGCCAGTTTGCCGACGGTGGCATGCTGGCCAGCAAGCCCTATGCGGCCACCGGTAAATACATCCAGCGCATGAGCAACCACTGCAAGGGTTGCCGATTCGACCCGGCCGAATCGGTGGGCGACAAAGCCTGCCCGTTCACCACGCTCTACTGGGATTTTTTGATGCGCCACGAGGAGCGGCTGGCCAAGAATCCGCGCATGGCGCTGCAGGTGAAAAACATCGCCCGCCTGAGTCTCGAAAAACGCGCCGGCATCATTGCCCAGGCGCTGTCCCACCACGCCGTGGTCAACCCGCCCGTTTCCTCATGACCTTCATGACCCTCATGACATCCTTTACCTTCGAACCCACCTTGCAGGCTGCCCATGAGCGCATCAAGGCCGTGCGGCCGCAAGACTATGCGCGCACCCGCAACGCACTGAACGGCGCCGTCACCCGGCTGTCGCCCTACCTGACGCATGGCTTTGTCTCGCTGCCCGAGGTGTATGCCGGCGTGGCCGCCAGCCATCCGCTTGATGACCAGCACAAGTTTGTCGCCGAGTTGGGCTGGCGCGCCTATTTCCAGCATGTCTGGAGCCATCTGGGCGCGGGTATCCACGATTCGCTGCATGACGGCCTGATGCCTGAGGCCGCCTATGGCCAAACGCTGCCTGACGACATCGTGCAGGCCAAAACCGGCGTGCCGGTCATCGACTGCGCGGTGCGCGAGCTGTATGCCACTGGCTACCTGCACAACCATGCGCGCATGTGGCTGGCCAGCTATGTGGTGCATGTGCGCAAGGTGCACTGGCATGTCGGCGCTGAATGGCTGTATTCGCACCTGCTCGACGGCGACCTGGCCAGCAACCACCTGAGCTGGCAGTGGGTGGCCGGTACCGGCAGCAGCAAGCCGTATGTGTTCAATGCCGAGAATGTGCAGCGCTATGCGCCGCCCGCCTGGCACAGCCCGGGCAGCGTCATCGACACCTCCTACGAGGCGCTGGACCGCATCGCCCGCAGTTCCAAGCCGGCGGTGTTCGGGCGCAGCAGCGCCGTTGGCGTCACGCCGCCCGAGCTGTTCAGCCAGCCGCCGCAGCCGGGCGACTTTACGCCGGTCGATGCCCAAGCCGTGCAGGGGCGCGATGTCTGGCTGGTGCATCCCTGGGCCCTGGGCGCGCTGCCCAAAGATCTGCCCGAAGGCACGCTGGCGCTGGGCATTGCCCTGGCCGAGTTCCACGAGGCGCATTCCTGGACCGCGCAGCGCTGGCGCTTTGTCACCCAGCGGATGCGCCAACTGGCGCCGCTGTGCTGGCATGCCCCGGCGCAAACCATTGGCGCTGCCCTGCGCTCGGCGCGCTCGGTGCATTTGCTGGCCGATCCGCACCTGCGCACCATTGGCAAGCCCTGGCTGCCGGCTTCGGTCCAGCAGCATGCCGCGCCGCGCCTGTTCTCGCCGGTGGCCGAGCTGTGCGGCAGCTTTTCGAAGTGGCGCGGCCGTACCGGCCTGGTCCGCTGAGCCGGCGCGCCACGCGCAACTGCGTGCCGGCCGCTACCGGCTACCGGCTACCGGCCATCCGCCATTCCGGCCGTTTCGGCCAGCCAGGCCCTGGCGGTCCGGGCCGCTGCAAGGTCCCAGCCGGCCCAGCCGCAGCTTTTGAACAGCACCGGTCCCCGGGCCTGCAAGGCATTGCCGCGCACCACGTCGGCGAGCGTGGCAAAGCGTGAAGCGTCCAGTCCGGCCTGAAGCAGGTCGCCCGCCTCGTGAACCGCATCCGGGGTGTCCAGCACCACCGTGCCCTGTACAGCGACATGCCGGCACAGCCCGGCACCGAGTTCGGCCATTTGCGGCGTGAAGGCGCCGACGGCGGCAATGAAGCCGTCCGGGCGCGGCAGCGCGCTCAGCGCCACCGCGCTGGCCGGGGTGCAGGTGACAGCCAGCGGACACTCGGCCAGGGCGGCATTGGCATCCGGCACGGCCTGCGCCTTCAGGCCCAGCGACCGGGCATGGTCCACCAGCCGCTGGGTGCTGGCAGCGCTGCGCGAGGCAATGAAAAACATCTGGATGCCCAGGCATTCGGCAAACGCCTCCAGATGGGCGCAGCCCTGCACGCCGGCGCCCACGATGAGCATCGGTCCCTGCCTGCAGGGCGCCAGATGCTGGGCGGCCAGCACCGACACTGCCGCCGTGCGCCGGGCGGTCACTGCCGGGCCGTCGAGCAGCGCCAGGCGCTTGCCGGTGGCCACGTCGAACACCACCACATCGCCCTGAATCGTCGCCCGGCCGTGGCCTGCATTGGCCGGCGTGAAGGTGATCAGCTTGGTGATGGCGGTGTCGCTGTCCGCGGCCGGCATGACAAACAGGCTGGCGCCGCCGGCCAGCGGCAGCACCAGGCGCGGCGGCACCTGCACGCTGCGGTCGCGCAGCAGCCGCGCCAGCTCGGGCAGAAGCCGCCGATAGGGTAGGCAGCCGGTGGTGAAAGCCGGTTCGGGCAAGCGGCCGGATGCGGACAGCGGTTGGGCAGAGCTCATGCCTTGAATGGTAAACCCTGCTCTTTTGCGGCGTTGAGGGCTGAAAACGCTGCTCTCCTACGCCGGGAGGCGCAGATGTCGACACGGGGCGCAAAACTCGGCCGTTAGCATGCCTGCAAAGAGAAAAATT
>JACMQR010000312.1 GCA_014376885.1 Polaromonas sp. | reverse complement strand
CTGGCATCCTGGGGCACCAGATTGATGCTGCAGCAGCTGGTGCGCTCGATCTTCGGCGCGCAAAACGTCGGCGTGGAAAACCCGGTCTGGATGAGCGGCGGCGTGCAGGTACTGGGCAATTTGTCGCTGCCCTACAACCGGCTGGTCATCATCGGCTTTGCGGTGGCCGTGCTGCTCGGCATGGGCTGGCTGATCGGCCGGACGCGGCTTGGCCTGTTCGTGCGCGGCGTGACGCAAAACCGGCCGATTGCGTCGTGCATGGGCGTGAACACCGCACGCATCGACACCTATGCGTTTGCGCTGGGCTCGGGCATTGCCGGGCTGGCCGGCTGCGCGCTGAGCCAGGTCGGCAACGTCGGGCCGGACCTGGGCCAGGGCTACATCGTCGATGCCTTCATGGTCGTGGTGCTGGGCGGCGTCGGGCAACTCGCCGGCACGGTCTATGCGGCCATGGGGCTGGGCATTTTGAACAAATTCCTCGAAGGCTGGACCGGCGCCGTGCTGGCCAAGATCGCCGTGCTGGTGCTGATCATTGTCTTCATCCAGAAGCGGCCCCAGGGCATCTTCGCGATGAAGGGCCGTTCGGCGGAGGCATAACACTATGAGCACACCTTTTCCCACCCTCAACGAATCCTTGCCTGCGGAGCGGGGCGGGCAGCCTTCTTTGCCTGTATCCGGCAGCCTTCTTGCATCCGGCCCCTCACCCCAGCTCTCCCCCCAGAGGGGCGAGGGGGCAATGCAGGGGCGCGCCCTGCTTCCTGGCAAAGGTCCGCTGCTGACCCGCAGCGGCTGGAGCGCCTTCGTCATCGCCCTGATTGCCGTCTGCGCCGTCGCGCCGGTGCTCAACCTGTGGGTGCCCGAAGGCCATGCGCTGCACCTGAGCACCTACGCCGTGGCGCTGCTCGGCAAGATCATGTGCTACGCGATTGCCGCGCTGGCGATGGACCTGATCTGGGGCTACACCGGCATTTTGTCGCTCGGCCACGGCGTGTTTTTCGCGCTCGGCGGCTATGTGATGGGCATGTATTTGATGCGCCAGATCGGGCTTGATGGCAACTACAAGAGTGACCTGCCCGACTTCATGGTGTTCCTCGACTGGAAGGAGCTGCCCTGGCACTGGACCTTCTCGGGCAGCTTTGCCGCCACGCTGGTTTTGATCGTCGCGGTGCCGGCGGTGGTGGCTTTTGTGTTCGGC
This sequence comes from Polaromonas sp., assembly GCA_014376885.1. GTDB lineage: Bacteria > Pseudomonadota > Gammaproteobacteria > Burkholderiales > Burkholderiaceae_C > Polaromonas. Next base: position 2,325 of record JACMQR010000312.1, on the reverse strand, counting down.
TACTTTGCGTTTCGCTCGCGCATCAAGGGCGTGTACTTTTCCATCATCACGCAGGCCATGACGTTTGCGGCCATGTTGCTGTTCTTTCGCAACGAGACCGGCTTTGGCGGCAACAACGGCTTTACCGACTTCAAGCGCATTGTGAACATCCCGCTGGCCACGCCGTCGATGCGCATGCTGCTCTTCGTCATGACCGGTCTGGCGCTGCTGGGATTCTTTTTGTTCGCCAAATGGCTGGTCGGCAGCAAGTTCGGCCGGGTGCTCCAAGCCATTCGGGACGCCGAAACGCGCGTCATGTTCTCGGGCTACAGCCCGCTGGGCTACAAGCTGACGATCTGGGTGATCTCGGCGGTCATGTGCGCCGTAGCCGGCGCGCTGTATGTGCCGCAGGTCGGCATCATCAACCCCGGCGAGATGAGCCCGGCCAATTCGATTGAAATCGCCATCTGGGCGGCGGTCGGCGGGCGCGCCAGCCTGATCGGGCCGATTGTTGGCGCCTTCATCGTCAACGGCGCGAAAAGCTGGCTGACGGTGGCCTACCCCGAGTTCTGGCTGTATTTTCTGGGGGCGCTGTTCATCGGCGTGACCCTGTTTTTGCCCAACGGCGTTGTCGGGCTGGTGAAGAAACTTCGCAGCGGAGGCGAGCAATGACCCCCGACCTGCTGGAAGCCGGCGGGCGCCGGGCTGAACGGCGCGGCGCGGCGGCGCCGACCGGCCTGAACAACACCGCGTCCGGCGGGCGCAACGCCAGCGCCGGCCGGCTTGTCACGCCGGGCGCGGTCGATATGACGCACGGCCGCATTTTGTACCTGGAAAATGTCAGCGTCAGCTTTGACGGTTTCAAGGCCATCAACCAGCTGAGCCTGGACATCGCGCCGGGCGAGCTGCGCTGCATCATCGGGCCCAACGGCGCGGGCAAGACGACGATGATGGACATCATCACCGGCAAGACCCGGCCCGACGCGGGCACGGTGTTTTTCGGCAGCACGATTGACCTGCTGGCGCACAAGGAGGCCGAGATTGCCCAGCTCGGCATTGGCCGCAAGTTCCAGAAACCGACGGTGTTCGAGCAGCTGACGGTGTTCGAAAACCTGGAGTTGGCGCTGAAAACCCACAAGGGTGTGCGTGCCTCCATGTTCTTCCGGCTGGACTCGCTGCAAAGCGACCGGCTGGCTGAAATGTTGGTGACGATTCAACTGGCGGGCAGCGTGAACCGGCTGGCGGGCAACCTGAGCCACGGGCAAAAGCAGTGGCTGGAAATCGGCATGCTCTTGATGCAGGACCCGAAGCTGCTGCTGCTCGACGAGCCGGTTGCCGGCATGACCGACGAGGAAACAGCGCGCACCGCCGAGCTTTTTTTGACGCTCAAGGGCAAGCACTCGCTGATGGTGGTCGAGCACGACATGGGCTTTATCCGGACTATTTCAGAGATCGTTACCGTGCTGTGCGATGGCTCTGTCTTGGCGCAGGGGACGCTGGACCAGGTGCAGGCGGATGAACGGGTGATTGAGGTTTATCTTGGGCGGTGATGTGGGTTTTGTTGTTTGTTCGTCGATTGGTTGTCGCTGCTTTGGCCTGCTGGCCGGGGGTTGCCCGGCGGCAACTCACTTTCTTTTGCTTCGCCAAAAGAAAGTGAGCAAAGAAAAGGCGACCCGACTGTCCGGGTCCCTTCGCTTCGCTACGGGCGACCTGCGCTGCCCCAAAAAAACGGGGGTCGGCGCAAACTCGCTTCACTGCGTTGCGCTCAAACAGCGCGCCGCCCTGATCCCGTTTTTTCGGGGCATCACAGGCCCGGACAGACGGGACAGCGGTGAAAACAGCCAAACAGCCAAACAGCCAAACAGCCAACAGTCAACAGCCACCGTGCCCAGGCCGAAATCATGAATGCTACTAATTCAATAGCTGTTTACGAAGGCGTAGAAAGCGCAAGCAGCACTTTTTATGCAAAAGTGACCGCATGTGACCCCGAATCCGTTCCCGCCAGTCCCGTTCTGACTGGACCTGTGATGAGCGGAAAAAGCGGGATCAGGGCCGCGCGCTGTCTGAGCCGCAGGCGAGTTTGCGCGGACCCCCGTTTTGAGGGACGCCCACAGGTCGCCCGTAGCGAAGCGAAGGGACCCAGGCAGCCGGGTCGCCTTTCTTTTGCTTACTTTTCTTTGGCGAAGCAAAGAAAAGTGAGTTGCCGCCGGGCAACCACCGGCCCCCCAACACTGCAGACCTCTGCTGCCATTCCGGGAACAAAGTCATGCTGAACGTCAAAAACATCAACCAATACTACGGCGGCGGCCCCCACATCCTGCGCGACGTGAGCCTGCAAGCGCACCT
>JACMQR010000311.1 GCA_014376885.1 Polaromonas sp. | reverse complement strand
CCGGTCGAGCGCATCTACCGCGACGTGCGCGTCTGCCAGATTTATGAAGGCACGAGCGACGTGCAAAAAATCATCATCCAGCGGGCGCTGGCTTGACGCCATTCTTCATCTCAGGAGAGACATTCATGCCCATTACCAAAGGATTCCAGGCCCTCGTCGATGAGGCCATGGAAGAGGTCAAGACCTATTCCGTCAAAGATGTGAAAGCCCGGATGACCGACCCGGCCGTGCAGATTGTCGATATCCGCGATCCACGCGAGCTGGAGCGCGAAGGCACGGTGCCCGGTGCTTTCCTGGCGCCCCGCGGCATGCTGGAGTTCTGGGTCGATCCGGCGTCGCCCTATTTCAAGCCGATTTTTGCCGACGAATCCAGGGAGTTCATCCTGTTCTGTGGCGCCGGCTGGCGCAGCGCGCTGGCCACGAAAACGCTGCAGGACATGGGCATGCGCAATGTTGCCCATATCGACGGCGGCTATGCCGAGTGGCAAAAGCAGGGCGCACCCACCGAAACGCTGGAAGAACGCAAGGCCAAAAAAGCCTGAGCTTCCCCGGGACCCGGCCCAAAACCTGCCTGGGCTCTGCTCAGTTGCCTTGCGTATTGGCACAAGAAACGGTTTTACCCCGAAAAAGACTTTTTTCGGAAAAAATTGTTCAAAGTCCATTTTCAATGGACATAGTTTGCTATAAAAAAATGAGCGTTCCGGGTTCCGGCTAATACCCACTTGGGTATGCCGCCGGGCGCTTGCGTGCGTCAGCCCGTCAGGATGGGTCGCAGCGTTTGCAGTTCCTGCGCCATAAACTCAAAAAACGCCGACACCCGGGGCGTGCGCCTGAGTTGGCGCGTGGTCAGCATGCGCCAACTGCGCGTCAACTCGGCCACCGGCCCCAGCACCCGCACCAGGTCGGGCTCGGCGTCACCCAGCGCCTTGGGCAGCGTCGCAAGCCCCAGGTTGGCTTTGGCAAAATGAACCGTTCCCAGCACACTGCCACTTGTGGCCACAATTCTGGCTTTCGGCGCGACCTGCCGCAGCCACTGGGTGGCGCGGTGGCTGGCCATGGTTTCGTCGAAGCCGACCCAGGTGTATTGCGCCAGATCCTGCAGGCATTGCGGGCTGCCGTATAACGCCAGATAGCCGCGCCCGCCGTACACCGCCCACAGGGAGTCGGCGATCTTGCGCCCGATCAGCTGGTTGTCCACCGTGTCGCCCGACCGAAGCGCCACATCGGCCTCGCCCTTGCCCAGGTCAACGTAGTGGTCGCTCATCACAAACTCGACGTGCAGGCCCGGATGGCGCGCGGCCAGCCGCTCCAGCAGCGGTGACTGGCTGATGCGCAGCACGATCGGCTCCGGGCAGGTTAGCCGGATCACGCCATTGAGCTCGCGCGCGGACGATTGCACAAAGCGCTCCAGCAGCGCCATCTCCTGCGCAACCCGCTCGGCGTGGGGCAGCAGCGCCTTGCCGTAGGGTGTCAGCCGGTAGCCGGTGGTGTGTCGCTCGATCAGGCTCTGACCGATGCGTCGCTCGAGCCCGGCCAGGCGCCGCTGCACGGTCGACTGGTCAAGGTGCATGGACCGGGCGGCCGCCGTGCTGCTGCCGTGGCGGGCCACGGCCAGAAAGTGCCTGAGATCGTCCCAGTCGAACATGACCAACTCCCCATTGCTGCGGCCCCATTATGCAAATTTGCGGCTGGCGCGCTGGCGCACGGCTAACTAGACTGGCAGGTATCGCCACCGGTTATGAAAGGTCCTGTTATGAAACCGCAAACCCAAGCCTCACGCCGCACGCGCACGGTGTACCTGGCCTCCCTACTTGCCGCCGTGCTGAGCGTCGTTTCCGGCCCGGCGGCACACGCGCAGGCGCCTGGCCAGGCGGCCCCGAAATTGGTCCTGAAGGAGAGCATCCAGCAGATGCCTAAGTCGGAGACGCAGGAGGTCAGGGTGCTGACGGCGTCGTTCAAACCGGGCGACAAGACTCTGTTTCACACGCACCGCTCCCCGGTCACGGTGTATGTGCTCGAAGGCCAGTTCACGCTGAACCTTGAAGGCAGGGAGCCCGTCGTCATCAGCGCGGGGCAGGCCTATGTCGAGCCGCCCGGCGTGAAAATGACCGGCTACAACCGGAGCGCGACCGAATCCCTGCGGGTGGTCATCTTTTATGTGAGCGAGCCCGGCACCCCGTTTCTTGACCCGGCGCACTGAGCCGGCGACCTTGCGCAACATGGGAGCAGAGCGTATAAATAATGCCTCCATGCAACCCGAACCTTTTGTCCGCGAAGCAGGCGCTGGCTTCGGCGTTGTCTGCCTGCACTCCAACGCCAGTACCTCGGGGCAGTGGCGCGCGCTGATTGACGAGCTGGCGCCCGGTTTTCACGTGTTGGCGCCCGACTCGTACGATGCTGGCAAGAGCCCTTCCTGGCCATCGGACCGAACCATCAGCCTGCGTGACGAAGTAGCGCTAATAGCGCCGGTGCTGGCCCGCGCTGGTTCGCCCTGCATGCTGGTCGGGCATTCTTACGGCGCGGCCATTGCGCTGATGGCGGCACTTACCTCGCCCGTCCGCATCAGCGCCCTTGCGCTGTATGAGCCGACCCTGTTTTCGCTGCTCGACGCCGAGTCGCCCCCTTCCAATGAGGCGGACGGCATCCGCCAAGCCGTGGCGCGCTCTGGCGACGCTCTGGATGCGGCAGACTCCGGCTCGGCAGCGCGCCACTTTATCGATTACTGGATGGGCGAGGGCTCCTGGGCGCGCACGCCCGAGGCGCGCAAGCCGCCCATCGCCGCATCGGTCGCCAACGTGCGCCGCTGGGCCCATGCCTTGTGGACTGAACCCACGCCGCTGGTGGCCTTCCGTTCGCTGAACGTGCCGGTGCTCTACATGACGGGCAAGCAGTCAACCCGCTCCGCGCGCGGTGTGGCGCGGTTGCTGACTCAGGCACTGCCGAAAGTCGAAATCGTGGCGTTTGAGCGACTCGGTCACATGGGACCAATCACCCACCCTGAGGTGGTCAACCCGGTGATCGAGCGGTTTTTGCGGGTCTGTGCGGCGGGTGGATGAACTTGCCGGCCCTAGAGTAAGCGGCTTACCTTCGGCCGCGCGCAATGCTAAGCTGTTATTTCGATTTTTATCCATTCAAAGCGAGACCCCACCATGCCCGGACTACTCCCCAACGTTGACCCCGACGGCCTGCTCGAATTCTCGGTGGTCTACACCGACCGCGCGCTCAACCACATGTCGCGCAGCTTCCAGGGCGTGATGAACGACATCTCCAGCATCCTGAAAGATGTGTACAAAGCGCATTCCGTTGCACTGGTGCCCGGCAGCGGCACTTACGGCATGGAAGCAGTGGCGCGCCAGTTTGCCACTGGCAAGCCGGTGCTGGTCATCCGCAACGGCTGGTTCAGCTACCGCTGGTCGCAGATATTCGACATAGGGCGTATTCCCGCCTCGGCCAGCGTGCTCAAGGCGCGCCAGACCGGCGTCGGCGCGCAGGCCCCGTGGGCGCCCGCGCCGATTGCCGAAGTGCAGGCATCAATCGCCCGCGGAAAGCCCGCTGTCGTCTTTGCGCCGCATGTGGAAACTGCTGCCGGCATGATCCTGCCCGACGACTACCTGCGCGCCGTGGCCGATGCGGTGCATGCGGTGGGCGGTCTGTTTGTACTGGACTGCATCGCTTCGGGCGCGATGTGGGTGGACATGCAGACCACCGGCGTTGATGTCTTGATTTCCGCGCCGCAAAAGGGCTGGAGCAGCTCGCCGTGTTGCGCCATGGTGATGATGAGCGAACGCGCCCGGCTGGCGATTGACGGCACCACCAGCACTAGCTTTGCCTGCGACCTGAAAAAGTGGTTGCAGGTCATGGAAACCTATGAAAAAGGCGGTCACATCTACCACGCTACCTTGCCCACCGACGCCCTGGCACGCCTGCGAACCGTGATGCAGGAAACCCAAGCCTACGGTTTTGCCAAAGTGAAGGCCGAGCAGGAATTGCTGGGCCGGCAGGTGCGCGAATTGTTTGAAAGCCGCGGCCTGCCCAGCGTGGCGGCCGAGGGCTTCAAAGCGCCTGGTGTGGTGGCCAGCTACACCACCGATCCGGACATCCAATCAGGCAAAAATTTTCTGGCGCAAGGATTGCAGACCGCCGCCGGTGTGCCGCTGCAATGCGACGAAGGCGCGGATTTCATGACCTTTCGCGTCGGGCTGTTCGGGCTGGAGAAATGGCACCATGTGGACCGCACGATGGGGCAGTTGGCGACGGCGCTGGACCGGATGGGGTTGGCTGCGCCTATGGCTGAGGCGATTGCCGGCTGATCGAATAGAGGGTCTTTGCTGCGCCAGCGCCTTAAAGAATGCTCGGTTCGCGAACACAAGATGATTCGCAGTGCGGTCAAAGCGGGGGGGGGCGGGGGGCAGGATTCACGAGTGGTGCGAAGGGCTTGGAAGTCCCTATTCGCACGCGATGACTCAAGCGGCCTCCTCTGCAAGGCTGGTCCAGAACGCCTCCCGCAGAGGCGTTCTGATCAAAAATCAACAGGAATGAATTACGAGCGTTAGGCGACGCCTTGCCACGATCTGAAGAATCAACCCGTCCAGGCGAAGGGCGCGAAGTGCCCGTTGCGCGTGCCCGTAGCGTCCTCCCAGTCGATGCCAAAAACGTGAAAGCTGCTGCGCTTCGCCTTGGCAAGAGACAGCCGGCTATTCACCGGATGAGCGGTGTTGTCAACGCAGACTGCTTGATTGGGATCGGCGACACTCGCGACGCCTTCGCATGCCTGGTCGACCAACTCTCCTGCGCGTACCGAGCGATTCAGCCCTTCGATCTCGAATCGAATCGGCCGCCGTTCGACGCCTGCAATCCTGCCAACGAGCGGTGCGAGCGCGGCCATCGGACCACCGGCCGACCCGGTGGCGATGGCACTGATCGCCTCAACCTGGTGGTCCGTAGCTGCGTCGTCGACGATAAGCCCGACGGTAATGTTGCCCTCACCCATTGCGCCCGGCGAATGCATCATGACGACGAACGACAGCCCGTCGAGTTTGATGCCGTCCTTCGCACCTTTGTCAATGCACATCGTGATCGCGGCCTTGCAGTCACCTTCGGTCGGTCGCGCCGTGAGGTTGGAGGGGATGCAAGGGCAGAGAAATGCGCAATTGCATGTCTCCATGTATTGACCGGTGATTTGCCAAGTAGACATAGCGATACTCCTTGAACGAAGATTCCTGTTTGGATGTCCGCTTTAAGGGCGCAAATCCGTTGTCGTTGCGACTCCGTCCGGAACAGTTTATTCCGATGTTTGAGCCTTCGCAATGTCGCATCTTCACCATGTTTGCAACCTGCATATTGGCAAAAAGACCAATCCAAATCGATGACGCCGCCGCTTGACTACCGGTCGAAACACGCGCATCGTTCCAGCAAGTTCGAGAACTGGCGAAGGACGGTGACCAATGCGACAACAAGCGGCTGACAGGGCGTCACAAGGCATGACCACCTTCGTTGCCCGGCAGTCAAAGCTGACGGCGGGGATACTGGCAATCAGCGTGATCGGCTGGATGTTCCTGGCCTGGATCGCGGTTGACATGAGCCAACCGTTTGCGCAACTGACGATGCCGGATTCTTCCAACTGGAGCGTCGCCAGCGTGCTTGCGATCTGGATCATGTGGGCGCTCATGATGGCCGCGATGATGTTGCCGTCGGCACTGCCGATGATCCTGACCTTCGTCAATCTGGGCGTTCGCAGTGGAGAGCGGGCGCGGGGAGGCAGCTTTGTTGCAGCCTATTTGTTCGTCTGGGTCGCCTTCAGCGCGGGGGCTACGGCGGCACAGTGGGCACTGCAGGCCATGGGCTGGGTCAATCCGATGATCGTCAGCACGTCGACTTTACTGACTGCAGTGTTGCTGCTCGTCGCTGGTGTCTATCAGTTTTCGCGCCTCAAACAGGTATGCCTTTCGCGTTGCCGCACACCGATGGGTTTCCTGCTCGGGGAGTGGCGCGCTGGCTTGTATGGCGCCTTCGTAATGGGGGTGCGGCATGGCCTGATGTGCGTGGGCTGTTGCTGGGCGCTGATGGCCTTGCTTTTCGTGGGTGGGGTCATGAACCTTGCCTGGATCGCCGCGCTGTCGATTGCAGTCGCGATTGAAAAATTAGCGCCGAGTGGAGAACGACTGGCGTCGGCCCTGGGGCTTGGGCTGATTGCGGCAGGTCTGGTCAAGTTGCTGGCCCTGGTGAGCTAGGCGCCAGCGGCCTGTGTGGCGAATCGGCAAGCCACTTGATGCGTGGAGCGCATGCATTGGATGCATTGGAAATGCGCTTCGTGGTGCGCTGCGAAGTGGGCCTTCCGTCTGTGCGCAATTGCCCGGCCTGAACTCTGTAAAAATCAGAACAATGAACAATATCTTGACGCGCCTGAACGACGCAAGGTTGGCCGATGGCTGCGCTGCCTGAAGTAATGACCACACCGTGTCCCTGCGGCCGCACAGCAACGAAGGCGGCCCCTGAAACCAAGACGGCCAAAACCCAGCCTCTGCCTTTCTCGGCCTGCTGCGGCCTGTACCTGAGCGAAGCCACCGCCGTGCCAGCGCCCGATGCCGAGACGCTGATGCGCTCGCGCTACAGCGCTTTCGCGCTGGGCCGCCCTGACTACCTGCTGGCCACCTGGCATGCCAGCACCCGCCCCACCGAGCTCACGCTCGACCCGGCTGCGAAATGGCTGGGGCTGGAAGTGCGCTCGCACCGGCCGCTAGACGCCAACCACGCGGAAGTGGCGTTCGTCGCTCGCTGCCGCCAGGGTGGTCGTGCGACCCGCCTGCACGAGCACAGCCGCTTCGTGCGCGAGCAGGGACACTGGTTTTACGTCGATGGTGACCAGTTTTAAGCCAAAAATGTCTTTTGCGCATGTTCTGCGTGCGCAAGCAGCTATTAAAAAGTGAGTAACCATGAAATTTGAAGCCATCTTGTTCGACTGCGATGGCGTGCTGGTGGACAGCGAACCGATCACCAACGGCGTGCTGCGCGACCTGCTGGAGGAAAGCGGCTGGTCGCTCACGCCCGAGGAATGCATGCGATTTTTCATCGGCAAGGCAGTCCGCGATGAGCGTGCCACCATCGAGGCGCGCACCGGCCGGCCGCTGACCGAGGCCTGGATGGCCGAGTTCTACGCGAGGCGCAACAGCGAGCTGCAGGCGCGGCTGAAAGCCATCGCTGGTGCGCATGAGGCCGTGGCGGCAGCCCACGTCCACGCGGCCGAGCGCATCGCCTGCGCCTCAGGCGCGGACCGCTTCAAGGTGGAAATGCAGCTGGCCCAGGTTGGGCTGATGGACTGGTTTGACGGCCGCATCTTCAGCGGCCACGAAATGCCGCGCTCCAAACCGGCGCCCGATGTGTATCTGGCTGCGGCGGCGCATCTGGGCGCGGCGGGCGGGCGCTGCCTGGTGATCGAGGACACAACGACCGGGGTAACGGCTGGCGTGGCGGCCGGCGCGACGGTCTGGGCTTATTGCCCGCTGCCAGAAAACGGTCCGACCCTGAGGCAGGCCGGCGCCAGCCATCTGTTTGGCCACATGGCCGAGTTGCCGGGGCTACTGGCTGCGGCCTGAAGCCAAGAGCCCAATCGGCGCCAGCTTTTGACCCATGGGGCAGACTGCCGGTTTGACCTGTCATGCCAGAGACGGACCCGAGCGCCTGAATTGCGCCGGCGACTGGCCGGTCCAGCTCCGAAAGGCGCGCATAAAGCTTTTTTCGTTCTGAAAACCCGCCGCTTCGGCCACCTGCTTGATGGGCCGGTGCGTGCGCAGCAGCAACTCAAGCGCTCGCGCTCGTCGCACCTCGTCTTTCAATGCCTGCAGCGAGGCGCCTTCTTCCTTGAGCTGGCGGTGCAGGGTGCGCGGCGACACATTGAGCAGCGCAGCCAGGGTGTCGGCGCTGTGGGTTTGCGCCGGGTGCGCTGCCAGCGTCTGGCGTACGCGCTGGACCAGCAGCCGGTCGCGCCGGTAGGGCAACACCGTGAGCGGCAGGGCGCGCTGCAGCATCTGTTGCATGGCCCGTTCGTCGCGCCGCAGCGGCAGCGCCAGGTAACGCGCATCAAACCGGATGCCTGCCGGCGCAGCGTTAAACGCAGTAGGTCCGGAAAAAAGCACGCCATACACCTCGCCGTGCGCGGGCAGCGGAAACGGGAACTGCGCGCCCAGCAAAGGAATTCGCGAATCAATCAGCCAACAGGCCACGCCCAGGATGTTGCGCAGCACCGAAACCAGACAGAACTCGCGCAGGTTGCCCATGTCGCGATGCTCGGTGATGGCTAGCTGCGCCGTGTCGCCGGTTACCGACAGTTTGAGCGTGATGTCATCGGTAATCAGCCCATGGTGGCGGCACCAGCGTTTGAGCGCCACGCCCAGATTCGGGGCGCTCAGGGAGGCACGCGCCAGCATGCCGTAGCTACCCCAGGGCAGGCGCCGGCTGAACCAGCCGAGCGCCTCGTCATCAAGTTGCTGCATCGCGGTGCCGGAAATGCGTTCCATTTGCCAGGCGGTGATACGCGACGCTGGATCAAGCAGCGCAGACGGCGCAATTTGTGCCTGCGCCAGCGCATCGGCCGGGCTGCTGCTTCGGCGCTCGTAGGCCTGGACTATTGCCTGCACAAATGCAATGGGCGTCACGGCTGTTGCGCTCAATGGTTTTGAACGGGAAGAAACTGGCGAAGTCGCTGGCATGGCCGGAAGTGTGCCCGCGCGCGGCACGATTTGCAACCTCAATGACGCCAGCGGTAGGCCACCGCCATGCCGCATGCGCCATACTGGCGAATCCGCCCACGCTGGCGGCCGCAAGGAGACAACCATGAGCGCAGAACTTTCTGAATCGAGTCCCGCAACCCCCCTTTTCACGTCCAGCTATGCGCGTGGCGCCACCGATGTGCCGCTGATCGAGCAGCCCATTGGCGCGTTTTTTGACGCCATGGCGGCGCGCCAGCCGGAGCACGAAGCGCTGGTCAGCGTTCATCAGCGCCGCCGCTACACCTACCGCGAACTGCAGCGTGAAACCGATCGACTGGCCAGCGCGTTGCTGGGCTTGGGCCTGCAGAGCGGCGAGCGCGTCGGCATCTGGTCGCACAACAACGCCGAATGGGTGCTGCTGCAGCTGGCCACGGCCAAGGTCGGGCTGATCCTGGTCAACATCAACCCGGCCTACCGCACCGCCGAAGTTGAATACGCGCTCAACAAGGTCAACTGCCGGGCGCTGGTCACCATGGCCAGATTCAAGACCAGCGACTATATCGGCATGCTGCGCGAGCTGGCGCCCGAGTGGGCGCACAGCCAGCCGGGCCAGCTCGAATCCGTGACGCTGCCGCATCTGAAGACCGTGGTCTGGATTGACGAAGCGGGGCAGGGCGCCGATCAGCCCGGATTGATGCGCTTCTCAAGCCTGTTGGCCAACGGAAACCCGGACGACACGCGGCTGGCCGTCATTGCCGCCACGCT
>JACMQR010000310.1 GCA_014376885.1 Polaromonas sp. | reverse complement strand
TGGGAGTGGACCTCCGACGTCTTTGCGCCCTACCCCGGGTTTGAGCCGGGCCCGTACCGGGAATACTCGCAGCCCTGGTTTGGCAGCCACCGCGAATTGCGCGGCGGCGCCTTTGCGACCCATGCGCGCATGCACCACCCGCGCTATCGCAATTTTTTCGAGCCGCAGCGCAGCGATGTGTTCGCCGGCTTTCGCACGGTGGCGCTGTAGACCACTGGCCGTCGCAGCGCAGCCATGCTGGTTTCCTTTAGGGACAGCCTGAGGCGTTTCGAGTAAAAAGCGACCTGGCCCGGGCTTGCGCCACCCGCTCTCAGCGCGACCAGATGCTGCGCAGCAGGTAGCTCAACGCATCCACCAGAGCCACCAGAAGCAGCATGGCCAGCAGCACCGTGCCGGTCTCGGCCATCTGGAACAGGCCCATGTGAAACGCCAGCATCTGCCCCAGGCCGCCGGCCCCCACGACGCCCAGCACGGCGGCGGCGCGGATGTTGTTTTCCCAGCGGTACAAGGTGTAGCTCATCAGCTGCGGCAGTATCTGCGGCAGGGTTGCATACAGGAACACCCGGCCCTTGCCGACACCGCGCACCCGCAGCGCCGAAGCGGGTCCGGGCGCGGCGTTTTCAATGGCTTCGGCAAACAGCCGGCCCAGAACGCCGGAGGTGTGCAGCCCCAGAGCCAGCGAGCCGGCAAAGGGACCCAAGCCCACGGCAATCAGCAGCAGGGCCGCCCACACCAGCTCGGGCGTGCTGCGCAGGGCATTGAGCAGCAGTCGGGTGGCTGCGCGCCCGGGCGCCCGGTCCTGGTCCTGGGCCTGGCTGGCGGGCAATGCCAGGCCCAGGCCGAGCAGCACCGCCAGCAGCGTGCCCACGGCCGACATGGCCAGGGTCTCCAGCGACGCCATCAGCACCTTGCCAACAAAGACTGCACCGGTTTCTGGCTGCAAGAGTTCGCCGACAAAGCGGCCCATCCGGCCCACCGCCGCCCATGAGGCGAACTGTGCCCATTGCAAATTGAGCGTGGCAAAACTGGCCACCACCAGGCTCAAGGCGCCCAGCACCAGCCAGCAGGCCTTGCAGCGTGCATTGAACAGCCGGGATGGCAGTTTGTAGGTGGCGTTGGCAGCGCGCGGTGTCATGCGGCTCAGGCCAGGCCTTGGCGCAGCGCGGCGCTCATGCGGTCGGCCAGCCACACCAGCGCCATAAAGACCAGCAAGATGCTGGCGACCTCGGCGCCGTTGAACATCTTCATGGACGAGTCCATCAGCTGGCCCAGGCCGCCGGCACCGACAAAGCCCAGCACCGCGCTGGAGCGGATGGCGCATTCCCAGCGGTACACGGTGTAGCTGGTCAGCTCCCCGGCGTTTTGCGGCAGCAGGCCATAGAAAAATGCTTGCAGGCGGCCCGAGCCGTTGCGCAGCAGGCTGGCGGTGGCATGGTCGTCGCCGCTTTCCAAAATGTCGGCATACACCTTGCCCAGCATGCCGCCATAGGTCAGCCCAATCGCCAGCACGCCCGATGTCGGCCCCAGGCCCACCACCCTGACGAACACCAGTGCCCAGACCAGTTCGGGCACGCTGCGCAGCACCATCAACAGCCAGCGCACCATCTGGCGCAGCAAGGCAGGCCCAAAGGCCATTCGGCCGGCCAGAGCCGACACCGACAGCACCCGGACCGACAACAGCGACAGCGGGACCGCCAGCAGCAGCCCAAGCGTCAGGCCAGCCGTCGCGATGGCCACTGTGCGCCAAGTCTCGCGCAGCAGCAGGCCCAGGAAATCAGCATCGGTGCGGGGCGGAAAGAAGTCCCCGACAAACTTCAGCGCCGGCTTCAAGGCGCCCGGCTCCAGCAGCAGCCAGGGTCTGAATTCAGTCAGCACCAGGAGGGGCCACAGCAGCGCCAGCGCTGCCAGCATGCCGAACAGCCGCCCGCTCCAGGCCGGGTCGCGCAGGGCGGGGCGGCGAGCGGCCGGTACGGCTTCAGGCATGGCGTGGGTCATGGCGCAGGGCAGCTCACCGGCAGTGCATCACCACCGGCGCGGGGGCCGCCGGGGAAAAGTCGTCATCCATGCTGGCAGTTGCGCTCAGCTCGTGCAGGTGCTGCGCGTACAGCGCCTGCAGATGGTCCCGGCTGACCGCCGCAGCGGGCAGGTCAAACACCAGCGCGCCATCGCGCAAGCCGACGATGCGCGGGAAATGGGCCAGCGCCATTTCCACATGGTGCAGCGTTGCCACCAGTGTGGCGCCGCGCTCGCTTGCCGCCTGGGTCAGCGTTTCAACGGCATGCTGCGAACGGGTCGGGTCCAGGGCCGACAAAGGCTCGTCGACCAGCAGCAAGCGGGCCTCGGACACCAGCGCCCTGGCCAGGCCGACACGCTGGCGCTCGCCGCCCGACAGGCGGTCGACCCGGTCAAACAGCTTGTCGGCCATGTCAAAGCCGGCCAGGGCGCGTTCGGCCCGGGGAATGTCCAGCGGGTAGAACAGGCTGCGCAGGCTGGTCCACAAACCCTCGTGCGGCAGCCGCCCGGCGAGCACTGCCGTGACCACGCGCTGGCGGGGCGGCAGCGGCGGCGCCTGGGGGGCCAGAAACAAGGCGCCGCGCAGCGTTTGCAAGGCATTGCGCGGCAGCTGCCACGCGTCCTGTCCGTCCAGCAGCACCTCGCCGGCCAGCGGCTTGAGCGCGCAAGCCATCAGGTGCAGCAGCGTGGTTTTGCCGGCCCCTGAAGGGCCGATGACGGCCAGCTGCTCGCCCGCGCGCACGCTCAGGCTTAAGGCCTGCACCGCAGGGACCGCCTCCGGCCGGGCCGCCGGATGCCTGCCCGAGACATTGCGCAACTCTATTTTCATAGGCGGCGATGGTAGCGAGCAGCTGTGGAAGACACCGGGGAGGCTACAAGATTCAGTGGCAAGAAGAAGGCCCGGGCCATTACTTCAAGAGACCGGCACTGCGCGCGGCCTGCTCGATGCTCTTGTAGTTGTCCGCCTTGGTGGCGATGAAGCGCGTGGCCCGCTGCAGGTCGAGGATTTCCCGGCCTTCAGCAGTGCTGCGGTCCAGGCTTAAAAAGGCCTGGGTCAGCTTTTCACGCTGTGCGGCGGGCATGTCGGCATGCACCGTCCAGTTGTAGTCAAAAAAGCCCGGGGTGGTAAAAAACGCCTTGACCTTGGTGGTGTCGACCTTGCCATCAGCGACGAATTTTTCCCAGACCGAGATGTTCAGCACGCCCGCTTCAACCTTGCCCGCCGCAACAGCGGCAATGGTGGCATCGTGCGCGCCCGAGAAGGCCACGCGCTTAAAGTCCTTGTCCGGGTCGATGTTGGCCTGGAGCAAGAAGCTGCGCGGCATCAAATGGCCGGAGGTGCTGGAGGGCGAGCCAAAGCTGACGCTTTTGCCCTTCAGATCGGCCAGGGTTTTGATGCCCGGGTCGCTGGTGATGAACACCGAGCGAAATTTTTCGTCTTCTTCGCGCTGAACCAGGGGAATGGCCTTGCCGCCCGAGCGCACATTGGCCTGCACGAAGGTAAAGCCGCCATACCAGGCCAGGTCCACCTGCTTGTTGGCCAGGGCCTCGACCGACGCCGCATAGTCGGTGACAGGCGTGAATTCAACCTTCATGCCCAGGGT
>JACMQR010000309.1 GCA_014376885.1 Polaromonas sp. | reverse complement strand
CCCGCCCTGCGACACCCGCCACCCCGGACCCAGCCAGCGCCACACCAGCCGGACATTTCCCATGATCTCACTGCCTGCTCTTTATCCTGCCGCTGCTCTTCGGTTCCGCTGGAACCGCCTGGGGGTGGGGCCGTTGGTTCTGCAGCTGGGCATTGCCCGCCTGGGCTGGATCGCCAGTGGCCTGAGCATCCTGGTGGTCGGGGCCGCTGCCCTGCTGGTGCGCCAGGCTGACCTGGCGCAGGTGACGGCCGCCATGGACGCCGCCATCACGCTGAATGCCAAGGGCTATGCCAAATTCGTGTCGCTCAATATGTCGATTGTGGACCGCGAACTCACCGATTTGCGCGCGCTGCATGTGAGCGGCTTGAAGCTGCCGCCCCAGCCAGTTCTGGAGGCCCGGCTGAAGGCGCTGGGTGGCTTGCTGCTGCAAGTGGCCGTGGCCGATGCCGACGGGCGGGTTATAGACAGCTCGCTCGGGCCGCCCAAAACGGCGGTGAGCATTGCCGACCGGCCGCATTTTCTGGCCGCCAAAAATAACCCGCTCGACGCGCTGTTCATTAGCCAGCCGGTGCTCGGCCGGGTGTCGCAAAAGCTTTCGTTGCAGCTGGTGCGGCCCATTTTGGCACCGGACGGCCGGTTCAATGGCGCGATTGTCGCCAGCATCGACCCCGAGCGGCTCAAAGCCTATTTCACCGACCAAAAGGCGCTGGACAACCAGGGCGTGCTGACCATCATCGGTGCCGACGGCATCGTCCGCTTTCGGCTGGACACCCAGGGCTTCAGCGCTGGCCAGGATTTCCGCGTCTCGCCGCGTTGGAAGGAAGTGTCCACCCAGTCGTCCGGCCTTTACGAACATCCCGGTTTTCTTGACGGCGTCAATCGCCGGGTGGCTTTCCAGCAGGTCGATGCTTTTGCGCTTGTGGTTGTAGTCGGCACCGGGCTGCAAGCACAGCTGCGCAGTTTTGAAGCCCGCTGGAAGCTGATCTGGAGCTTGGTGCTGGTGCTGGCAGCCGTGCTGGCGGCGGTGGCCGCCACCATCACCCGGCTGGCCAGGGCGCAGCGGCGTGCCATCCGCTTGCTGGAGCAAAACCGCCTGCAGGCGCTGGAAGGCAGCCGGACGAAGTCGAGCTTTCTGGCGTCGGTGTCGCACGAGCTGCGCACGCCGCTCAACTCGATTCTGGGCTTTTCCGAGCTGATTCGCGACACCGGCAACGAACCGAAGATCTGCCAGTACGCCGGCCTGATCCACTCAAGCGGCAGCCATCTGCATGCGCTGGTCAACACGATTCTGGACCTGACCAAAATCGAGTCGGGCCAGATGAGCCTGGCGCTGGAAACCATCGACCTGCCGGGGCTGCTGGGCACCTTGACCTCGATCCACAAGGTCAATGCCGACCAGAAAATGGTCGAGTTGTCGCTGGCGGTGGACGAGGCGGCGCAGGGCGCGGTGATATCGGACCGCACCAAGCTGGTGCAGGTGCTGAACAACGTGATTCACAACGCCATCAAGTTCACCCCGTCGGGGGCCATTTTCGTGGTGCTCAAGCCGGCTGGCGCGGCGGGCGTGCTGGTTTCGGTCATCGACACCGGCGTGGGCATTGCCGCCAGCGACATCGGCCAGGTGTTCGAGCGTTTCAACACCATCAGCGCCCCGGTTGACGGCGCCGCCCACAAGGGCAGCGGCCTGGGCCTGGCCCTGTGCCGCGAACTCCTTGGCCTTATGGGCGGCACCATCAGCCTGGTTTCAGAAGCGGGCCATGGCACCACCGTGGATATTTTCATTCCCTACAAAATCTCCCCGGAAAGGATGACCGCATGACGCCGCTGCACCCCGAGGTCTGGGTCGTTGACGATGAAATGGTCAACCGCCTCCTGGCCCGCGCCTACCTGGAGCGGCTGGGCTGGCAGGTCCGGGAGTTTGCCAACGGCCATGACGTGCTGCGCGACTTGAAGCTGGCGCGGCCGCACGCCATGCTGCTCGATGTGCGCATGCCCGGGCTGTCGGGCGACGAGCTGGTGCGCCAGGTCCGGGCGCTGTTTCCCCAGGAGCCGATCCGCCTCGTCGGCTACACCGCGCACTGCATGGAAGACGCCCTGCAACCCATCCTGGAGGCCGGGTTTGACCAGCTGCTGATCAAGCCGGTGTCTTTCCAGCAGATGGCCGCTGCCCTGCCGCTGGCTTGAGAGCGGGCGATTTGCTGCTGAACCTTCTGGCCCACCTTTAAAATTTTTACCTTGAAGAACATGAAAAAACTACTCATTGCCGACGACGATGCCCAGACACGCCGGCTGTTGTCAGCCACTTTTGAGTATGACTACACGGTTTTTCGAGCCGCTGACGGGGTCATTGCCCTGAACATGGTGCTTGACCACCGGCCCGATGTAGTGATTCTGGATGGCAAAATGCCCGGGCTTGACGGGCTGGCCGTGCTGGGGGCCATCAAGGCCGACCCGGACCTGTCCCACATCCTGGTGGTGATGCTCACCGGCCGTGGACAGTTTTCCGACCTCGAACGGGGCGTGGGACTGGGTGCTGACGCCTATTTCATCAAGCCCGTCAGCCCGAAAAGCTTGAAAACATGGATCACCAACCATCTGGAAGCACAAAAAAAAGCAGACGACATTTCCACGGCGACCGACCTGATCAATTGATGCCCCCGCGCGGGTCGGTCGCCTGCGTGAACGCGTCGCCGGCCAGCCAGCCAAGAGCCTGATGTCAGTTTGCTACAAATAGCATAGCTGAAAACAGCCGCCAGTATTGCACATGCGACCTAAAACATATAAAAATCGCCTGGCGGGCGCGGGCCGGGACCGTCAGCCGAGCTGGTCGGCCAAAAAGGCCAGCGAACGCTGGCGTGCCAGCTGGGCGGCCGCTTCGTCGTAGGAGCCGCGCTGGTCGCAGTTAAAGCCGTGGTGCGCTGCATAGACATGCACCGCCACCTCGGGATGCGCCTTTTTGAACGCCTCGATGCCGTCCATCGGAATCCAGTGGTCCTGGTCGCCGAAATGCGCCATCACCGGGCATTGCGGCTGGCGGGCGATTTCGCCCTCGCTGGTGATGCCGCCGCCGTAGTAGGGAAGCGCCGCCGACAGGCCGGTGAGCAAGCAGGCGGCCTTCCAGGCGAGCAGGCCGCCCCAGCAAAAGCCGACAATGCCGACCTTGCCGCCGCCGCTCAGCCGGGCCGCATGGTCGATGGCCGCCTGGATGTCGGGCAGCACGCCGGCGCCCGGCAGCGCATCGACGGCGGTTTTCAGCTCGAAGCCGGCGGCCATGTCGGTGTCTAGGTAGCCCAGTTCCACACCAGGTTTGACGCGCTCGAAGGTGGCTGGCGCCACCGCCAGGTAGCCTTCGGCGGCAAAACGGTCGGCGACCGCGCGGATGTGCGAATTGACACCAAAGATTTCCTGCAGCACGACGATGGCGGCGCGCGGCTTGCCGTCAGGCTCGGCCACATAGGCCGGCAGCGTGAAACCGTCGGCCGCCTGGAGGTTGGTGAATTGACCCATGGTAAAAAAGCTCCTGTTGAAAAGGGGGTTGAGAAGGGGGAAGCCGAATTGGCCCGTCAGGCGGCTTGGAGCCGGCGCTCGACAAAATCAAGCCGGTCCTGGCCCCAGAACAATTCGCCGCCCACCAGGTAGCTGGGCGCGCCAAAGACGCCGGCGTCGATCGCCTGCCCGGTGTTGGCCTCGTAGCGCTCCTGCACCGCCTGGCTGTAGGACTGCTCGAGCCGGCGGGCGTCCAGGCCGCATTCGGCGAGCAGCTCGGCCAGCACCTTTTCGTCGGCAATATGGCGCTGCTGCGCCCAGCAGGCGCTCAGGATGGCGCTGCTGATTTTCATGGCAGCCTCGGCGCCGTCATGCAGGTCCACCGCAATGATGAGGCGCGAGGCGTCGTCGCCCGACACCGGAAAGAACCTGGGCTTGACCTGCAGCGCCAGCCCGAGGAAGTCGGCATGCCGCTGCAGTTCGAGCAAACGGTAGGCCTGGCGCTGCGGGGCGCGCTGGCCGAGCGGCAGGCCACCTGAAATGGGGAACACCTTGCCGCCCAGGTCGATGGGCAGCACGCGCAGCGCAGCACCCGTGCGGCGCGCAATGTGCGCGAGCCGCTCGTGGCCCAGGTAGGCCCACGGGCTTTGCGGGGTGAAGAAGTAGTCCACGGTGATGCTCAAGGTTTTTCTCCGTTGTTGGGCAGGAAGTCATTACAGTCAGGGCCTCATCCCCGATTCCGTTTGTAACCGGGATTGCTCTTTTTTGCAGGAGACTGGTTTGGCCCCACTTGTTTTGATCACCGGCGGCTCGCGCGGCATCGGCGCGGCCACGGCCTTGCTGGCGGCCCGGCGCGGCTTTGCGGTCGCCGTCAACTACAGCGCCAACTCGCTGGCCGCCGACGAGGTGGTGCGCCAGATCCGCCAGGGCGGCGGCCAGGCCATGGCGGTGCAGGCCGATGTGGCCATTGAAGCGCAGGTGGTGGCGATGTTTGAAAAAATCGACGCCAAGTTTGGCCCCCTGAGCGCGCTGGTGAACAACGCCGGCGTGGTCGACCAGGCCGTGCGGGTCGAGGCCATCACGCTGGCGCGCCTGCAGCGAATGTTTGAAATCAATGTATTCGGCTCGTTCGTGTGCGCCAGAGAAGCGGTGCGCCGCATGAGCACGCGCCATGGCGGCGCGGGCGGGGCGATTGTCAATGTGTCCAGCGCCGCGTCGCGCCTGGGTTCACCGGGCCAGTATGTCGACTATGCCGCCGCCAAGGGCGCAATCGACACCTTCACCCTCGGCCTGGCCAAGGAGGTGGCGGCCGAAGGCATCCGGGTCAATGCGGTGCGCCCCGGGCTGATCGAAACCGGCATCCATGCGTCGGGCGGCCTGCCCGGCCGGGCCTGGGACCTGGCGCCGCAGGTGCCGATGCAGCGCCCCGGCAGCGCCGAGGAAGTGGCCGAGTCGATTGTCTGGCTGCTGGGCGAGCAGGCCAGCTACACCACCGGCGCATTGCTCGACGTGGCAGGCGGGCGCTGATGGACTTCAAACCCTTGGTGACGCTGCTGGCCATCGTCAATCCGCTGGCCATCGTGCCGTTTTTCATCCACTACACGCAGGGATTTTCGAAGTCCCAGCGCGAGCGCACGGTGCTGGTCGCCTCGTTCAGCGCCTTTGTCGTGATTGCCGTCAGCGCCCTGCTGGGCCTGCAGATCCTGGAGTTCTTTGGCATTTCGCTGGCCAGCTTTCAGGTCGGCGGCGGCATGCTGCTG
>JACMQR010000043.1 GCA_014376885.1 Polaromonas sp. | reverse complement strand
GTCAGCTCCACCGCCGTCATCGGCCGGTTGGCGGATTGCGCCTGCACCTCGGAGTCGAGCGCAGACGGCTCATTCAAGCCAGGGCCGCGGAACCGGCTTTGCCGGGCCGCAGGCGCAGCGGCCCCCTCGGGGGGCAGCGAACCACGCGAAGCGGGGAGCGTGGGGGCAATATTCGGCAATACGGCAACCGACCAGATCGCCCGGCTCGACGGGTCGAAGCGCAGCACGCGCGGCTCTTTCACCTCGTCCCGGAACAGGGGCCGGATGGCGGCGACTTTTTCGCGCACGTCTTCGGCAGCCTTGCGGCCGTCAATCGACAGCTGAAACTCGATGATGACGACCGACTGGCCCTGAAAGCTGCGCGAGGTCAGGTTGTTGACGCCGGCGACCGAGTTGACGCCTTCCTCGATTTTGCGGGTGACTTCGCTTTCGACGATTTCCGGCGAGGCGCCGGGATAGTCGGCGGTGACAACCACCACCGGAAAATCAATGTTGGGAAACTGGTCCACCTGCATGCGCTGGTAGGAAAACAGGCCAAGCACCACGATGGCCAGCATGACCATGACGGCGAACACCGGATTTTTAAGGCTGACCTGGGTGAACCACATGTGCGAAAAGCCTCAAGGTGCGGTTTTGTCGGACGGCGCAGCCGGCGCGCTGGCCGCAATCCCGGCGGCGCTGAGGCGGGTGAACTGGACCCGGGTGCCTTCTGGCAGGCTGCCCAGGCTGCCGCGCAGCACCACGGCGCCGTCGGCCAGTCCCTGCACCGCCACCAGCGCTTCGCCGCCGGCCGTGCCGCGCACACCCAGCTCGACTGCCTTGTAGACCACGCGGGCGTTTTCGATCGCCTGGACATAGGGCGCTGGCCGGTCGACGCGCACGCTGCTGACCGGTACGGCCAGCAGCGACACCTGCGCTGTGCCCAGCGTTCCCTCGGCAAACAGCCCCTGGCGCAGGGGCAGGGCGTTGGCAGCGCTGGCGCTGTTGTCGATGCCCAGGTACACCAGCACGCTGCGGCTGCCGGCCTGCGCGCTGGGGTTGATGCGCACGACCGTCGCCCGGACGGTTTGCCGGCTGCCTTCGACCTGCAGCTCGGCGCTTTGGCCGATGCGCACCGCCATGGATTCCTGCGCGCCCAGGCTGGCTTCAAACTCCAGTCGGCTCAAATCGACGATTTCGACAATTTTTGCGTCGATGCCGACGCGCTCGCCGGGCTGCGCCAGGCGCTGCGCCACCTGGCCGGCAATCGGTGAGCGCAGCACCGTGTCGGCCAGCGATTTGGCCGCCACCTCGGCCCCGGCGAGTGCTGCCTGGTAGGTGGCGCGGGCTGCCGCGAGGTTGGCCAGCGATGTGTCCAGCGCGGTTTTGGAGATGAAGCCCTGGTTGACCAGCGCCTGGTTGTTGTCGAACTGGCGCTGCGCCGCGCTGACCTGCGCTTTGGCTGACTCGCCTTGCTCGCGCGCCTGGCGCAGCCGCGCCTGGTATTCGCCGGCATCGATACGCGCAATCACCTGGCCGGCCTGGACGGCGTCGCCCTCGCGCACGCTCAGCCCCTGCAGCTCGCCGGGCACCCGCGCCTTGATGACCGCAGAATTCACCGCCTTGAGCGAGCCGGAAATGACCACGCCCTTCGCCAGGTTGCGGGCTTGGGCGGCAACCACGTCGGATTCGGTCAGTTCGACGCGGCCCGGGCCGGCGGCAGCGGCGGCGCTGGCAGCCAGCGCCTGCTGCCCGGCCTTGCGGGCCGACAGGGCGCGCAGGGCGCCGGCGGCAATCAGCAGCCCGACAAGCAGGGCGACAGCCCACTGGGTTCGGCGTTTCATGGGCAAATTTGGGTCTTGTCAGGAAAAATCTGGCCGGGCCGGGGGTTCAGGCCGTCCAGGAGGATGGCCAGCTGCATGTCGATGTAGCGTTGCGGATCGAGCTCGGCGTCGCTGGACACGCAAACGCCCGCGGAATGGCGCGACAAAATCATGAAGAGCATTGGCGCGACGACGCTGTACACGGCATAGTCCAGGTCCATGGGGCGAAATTCACCGCGGTCGATGCCGCGCTGCAGGATGCGGCGGATCAGCGAGTGGCCGGGCTCGACAACTTCTTGCCGGTAGAACGCGGCGAGCTCCGGAAAATTGGCGGCTTCGCCCATGACCAGCTTGGTCAGGCCCGCAGCCTTGGTCGCGCCCACACGCTGCCACCAGGAGTTCATGCAATAGTCGAGCATTTCGCGGCTGGTGCCCTGAAATGCTCGAAAGTCGTTGTTCCACTCGACGAACCGGTTCGACATGCTGTGCCGCACCACGGCTTTGAACAACTCGTCCTTGCTTGGGAAATACAAAAAAAGCGTGCCCTTGGACACGCCGGCGCGCGCCGCCACGGCTTCCACCCGGGTGGCGGCAAAGCCTTTTTCAACAAACAGGTCAAGCGCGGCATCGAGCAGTTCGCCCGGGCGGGCCTGTTTGCGGCGCGCGCGCTTGGCAGCGATGGCAGGAAGGGAGGCGCTGGACAACAAAGGGGGAGAAGTGGGCGGCATGGCTACTACTGACTGGCTGGTTAGTAATGTAGCGTGTTGCTTTTTTAACGTCAATCGGCAGGGTCAATGCCCGCCCGCCCGCCCGGATGGCTGCGGACCGGCCTTAGCCGGCGGGCCGGACCCGCGCGACTGCCAGGCCCAGGCATTCGCGCAGCACCTGCCGCGACGCCAGCAGGCCTTGCGCGGAGGGCAGCCACTGCAGCAGGCCGCTTTCGACCGGCAGGGTAAAACCCATCGGCGCGGGTGTCACCTGCAGGCCGGCCTGCTCGAAGGCCGCGACCGAGCGCGCCATGTGCCAGGCATCGGTCACCAAGGCAATGCGCTGCACGCCGTCCTTGTGCAAGAGGGGCGCCAGCAGGCGGGCGTTTTCCCAGGTGTCGCGCGAGGCGGTTTCGCGCCAGCGCAGCCTGACGCCATAGTCCTGCAGCATGACCCGGCCGGCAACATCGGCTTCCGACACCGGCTGCATGCCGTCGGCGGCCCAGCCCACACCGCCGGTGAACGCCAGCGGCAGCCCCGACTGGCGCGCCAGCCACACGCCATAGCGTAGCCGGGCAGCGGTGAAGGGCGCCGGCTGGGGCAAGCCGCCATACTCGGGGGCGCCGGACAGCAATCCGCCGCCGAGCACCACCACGGCCTGGACCCGGCCGGCCTTGAGCGCGGCGGCAGTGGTTGCCGGGAACTGCGGCAGCGCGTGGCGCGCCAGCCAGACCGCAGTGCCGTGGCAGGCCAGCAGCCACAGCGCGGCCAGCGCCAGCGCGGCCAGGCCCAGGCCGGCGCGCTGTTTGCGCCAGGCCAGCAGCAGGCCGAGCCATGCCAGCAGCAAGGGCGCGGCCGGCGGCAGCGCCAGGCTGGTCAGCAGCGGCTTGAGAAATCCGAGTTCAAAAACCAAGCCCGGTCACTTGCTATTGAAATAATAGCTGCTAACGACCACTACATAAGCGCATGGCCTCTCAAACGTCAAATTCTTCACGCCACAAGCCATCAATAGAACGCCTGCAGGCCGGTTTGCGCCCGACCCAGGATCAGGGCATGCACATCATGCGTGCCTTCATAGGTGTTGACGGTTTCCAGGTTGATCATGTGGCGGATCACATGGTATTCATCATGAATGCCGTTGCCGCCGTGCATGTCGCGTGCCATGCGGGCAATGTCCAGCGACTTGCCGCAGGAGTTGCGCTTGATCAGCGAGATCATCTCCGGCACGGCCCGGTCTTCGTCCATCAACCGGCCGACACGCAGGCAGGCCTGCAGGCCCAGCGTGATCTCGGTCTGCATGTCGGCCAGCTTTTTCTGGATCAGCTGGGTTTGCGCCAGCGGCCGGCCGAACTGCACCCGGTCCAGCGTGTACTGGCGGGCGCGGTGCCAGCAGTCTTCGGCCGCGCCGAGCGCGCCCCAGGCAATGCCGTAGCGCGCCTTGTTCAGGCAGCCGAACGGACCCTTGAGGCCGCTCACGTTGGGCAGCAGGTTTTCGGCCGGCACAAACACGTCGTCCATCACGATCTCGCCGGTAATCGAGGCGCGCAGGCTCATCTTGCCTTCGATCTTCGGGGCGGTGAGGCCCTTCATGCCTTTTTCCAGCACAAAGCCGTGAATCGCTTCCTGGCCGCCGACCTTGCCGTCAGCGTCTTCGAGCTTGGCCCAGACGACGAACACATCGGCGATCGGGCTGTTGGTGATCCACATCTTCGCGCCGTTGACGATATAGCCGCCGTCCACCGGCCGGGCGCGCGTCAGCATGCTCGCCGGGTCCGAGCCGTGGTTTGGCTCGGTCAGGCCAAAGCAGCCGACCCATTCGCCAGTGGCCAGCTTGGGCAGGTATTTTTGCTTTTGCGCCTCGTTGCCATAGGCGTTGATCGGGTGCATGACCAGCGACGACTGCACGCTGATGGCGCTGCGGTAGCCGCTGTCGACCCGCTCGACCTCGCGCGCCACCAGGCCGTAGCTGACATAGTTCAGGCCGGCGCAGCCATAGCCTTCGATGGTCGAGCCCAAAAAGCCCATGGCGCCGGCCTCGTTCATGATCTCGCGGTCGAACTTTTCATGGCGCGCGGCCAGCAGCACGCGTGGCTGCAATCGTTCCTGGCAGAACGAATGCGCCGCCTCCTGAACGGCGCGTTCGTCGTCGGTGAGCTGCTCGGACAAAAATAACGGGTCTTCCCAGTTGAACTTGGTTTTCATGGCGCGGTTCCTTGTATGCGGTGGGGTGGGCAAAGTGTAGGCGAAGGCTTCCCGGAGGATCTTTTGACGCTATTGTTTGTCCAACGCCAATACTTGTCCAATATCAATTTTTGATTCGACGATATATTATTTGTATTTATGGAATTCCGTCACCTGCGCTACTTTCTGGTTCTGGCCGAAGAACTGCACTTCGGCCGGGCCGCCCGCCGGCTGTCGATGTCCCAGCCGCCGCTGTCGCTGAACATCCAGCAGCTCGAAGCATCGGTCGGCGCGCGGCTGTTCACGCGCAGCAGCAAGTCGGTGGCGCTGACCGCCGCCGGCCTGGCGTTCGTGCCGGCGGCGCGGGCGCTGCTGGAGCAGGCCGGGCAGGCGGCCCGCCTGGCGCACGATGTCGGGCAGGGCATGGCCGGCAGCTTGAGCATCGGCTTTGCCGGCACCATGCTGTACAGCGGCCTGCCCGCCATCCTGGCGCGGTTCCAGGCGCAGCATCCGCGGGTGCGGCTGCTGCTCAGGGAGCTGTCGTCGAGCGAGCAGCTGATCGAGTTGGCCCACGACCGGCTGGACATCGGCTTTGTCCACACCACCCGGGTGCCGCCCGAGCTGTCGCAAATCCTGGTGTCCAGCCAGGCGCTGGTCGGTTGCCTGCCGGCCGGCCACCGGCTGGCGCGGCAGGCGTCGCTGGATCTCCAGGCCTTGCAGGGCGAGCCGTTTGCGGTGGTTTCGCGCAGCGTGTCGCCCGACTACCACGAGCGCATTTTGGGCATCTGCGCCGACGCCGGCTTTCATCCCGAAATCCGCTATGAGCTGCGCCACTGGCTCAGCGTGGTGTCGCTGGTCTCGCAGGGCATGGGCGTGGCCCTGGTGCCGGCGGCACTGAGCCGCTCGGCCCTGGCGGGCACGGCTTTTGTGCCGCTCGACACCGCCACCATGCCCTACGACACGCACTGCCTGTGGACAACCGCTAGGGACGACTCGGCGCTTGCCGCCTTTGTCGCGGCGGTGCGCATGACCCGGCAGCCGCAGGGCGATGGCGAAGCGGCTAAAGTGGACTGAACAATGTCCGCAACAACCCGGGCGCGGTTCTGCGTATCCCTGGGTCAGATCAGCAAAGGAAATCCTGTCATGAGCAATTCACACACCATCACCCTGGGCGGCGGCTGCTTTTGGTGCACCGAAGCGGTGTTTGTCAAGGTGCGCGGCGTGCTTGATGTCGAATCGGGCTACAGCAACGGCCAGGCGGCCCAGCCGAGCTACGAGGCGGTGTGCAGCGGCCGCACCGGCTGCAACGAGGTCGTCAAGCTGACCTACGACCCGGCCGCCATCAGTCTGCGCGAAATCCTGGAAATCTTTTTCGTGATCCACGACCCGACCAGCCTGAACCGCCAGGGCAACGACGCCGGCACCCAGTACCGCAGCGGCATTTACTACGAAACGGCCGAGCAAAAACAGGTGATCGACGACTTCATCCGTGAAGCCGGCCAGGACAAGGCCTTTGGCCAGCCGATCGTGACCGAGGTGCTGGCGCTGGCGAACTACTGGCCGGCGGAAAGCTACCACCAGGATTATTTTGAAAACAACCCGAACCAGGGTTACTGCGCGTTTGTCGTCGGGCCGAAGGTGGACAAGTTCCGCAAGACATTTGCTTCGCGGGTGCAGGACTGACGCCGGGCGGCCGTGCTGGGTGTGCGCTATGCAATCAATAGCTGAAAATAACCGCCCATCTTGCGTATCAGGCTTTTTTACCTCTAAACAGTGGCTGCGCCGGCTTCAGGCGCGGCGCCGGGCAAAGTAAAACCATTCCTGGCCGGCTTCGGCCCGGGGGTTGGGAAACACAATGAAGCCGTCCTGCGGCGCGGCAACCAGCTCGCCGCTGTGCCGTCGGCCGACCGTCTGGCCGGCGCGCACCGCGTCAAAGCTGCGCCATTCCTGATCGAACGCGTCGCCCGGATGCTCCCGGTCCACCACATCGACCAGCCGCAAGATTTCCCGCGCCGCCGGCTCGGGCGCCAGCGGCAGCGGCGCGATGCCAAGCAGCGCCAGCGTCTGCAAGATGGCATGGCGGGCCACCTGCACCGCCTGCGGATCGTCATGCTGGCCGCACTCCAGCGTCACGCCGTAGCCGCCCCGCGAGCGCATGTATTCGGTGCTGCCGACGCCATAGTTGGGGTTGGTCACCAGCGCCAGCGACCGGGCAGTGCCAGCCTGCGTGGGCCGGGCGGCCCGGCGCTGAACGCCGCGCGCATAGGTGTCCAGCCAGCCTTCGACGATCCGGTGCGGCCCGGTGTGCAGGGCCAGCTGGAATTCGCTGGCCGCGTGTGAAAACGGCTCCAGCGCGCCCCGGTTGTCCTGCGGGCCGACCATGACGAACGGCGCGCCGCCGGTGTGAAAGGAATGCAGATCGAGCAGCACCTCATGCGCATCGAGCAGCGGGCACAGCACATTGGCAATCCGGTCCTCGAAATCCTGCGGAATGGCGCTTGGCGCCAGGTTGCGGTTGAGGTTGCGCTCGCCGGTGCGCTGGCCGAGCTGCCAGGCCAGCGGATTGGTCACCGGCACGAAGGTGACGCTGCCGCGTTCGATACGGACGGCGCCGCTGTCAATGTCCTGCAGCAGCTGTCCGATGGCCAGAGCGCCGCAGGTTTCGTTGCCGTGCACCGCCCCCAGCACCAGCAGGCGCGGGCCCGGGGCCAGGCCGTGGAAGGTGTGGCTGCGCAGATGGGCAGGGCGCTGCGCGGTGTCAAGCGGGTGGGGGGATGGGCTGTTTGTCATCCCCCGTTTATAGCGCTGTCGGACCGGCTGGCGGCGCGGCCCCCTGAAAATTCACTACCTGGCCACCTGGCCACCTGGCCGGCGCAGCGCGTTCCGAATCAAGCGTGCTTGCCCAACACAGCCAGGGCGCCCAGCAGCAGGGCAAGCGCCGCCACCCAGGAGCCCAGCACCCGCCGGGCGATGGGCAGAACCGTTTGCAGGCGGCCGCTCTGGCTCAGGTTCTCGGCCGTGGCCAGCAGCCAGAAGGTGGCCACCAGCACCGTCGCGGCCATGCCCGCCAGGTCCTGCCAGCGCGGCTGCTCCAGGTCGGCGGCAGACCCGGCCGCCACCCCGGCGAGCGCGGCCAGCACAAAGGCAAAGCCGGTGGACGGTTTCCAGGCGGCGACTGCGCCCAGGCCGATCACCACCACGGCCGCCGGCGCGGCCACCGGCGGAATATGCACCAGCCACAAAGTGGCCAGCGCCGCCGTGGCCGAGGCCAGTGCCGCCGCGATGAAGGACGCCGGCTCCCGGATGCCAAACAGCACCAGCGCCAGCCCGATCAGCGCGGCGAGCGACAGGGGCGAGGTGAACAGGTGGTAGCTCGCCGTCCAGAGGGACGTGTCGGCGCCAAAAGCGCCATGCGCCCAGGCAGGGCTGCTGCCCAGCAGCGCCGCGCCGGCCAGCGCCGGGGCGGCGGCCTGCCGCCTAGGCAACACCGGGCATGCCGGCCAGGATCCACACGCCGGCGGCGGCGATCAGCCCGCCGCTGGCGCGCAGCATCTGCCTGCCGCGCGGCAACCCCTGGAGCAGGCCGATGGCGATGCCGCCCAGGTGCAGCAGGCCGGTCGAAACCACGAAGCCAGCGGCATAGGCGGCCGGCGCGGCCGCTTCAGGCAGCTCCTTGCCATGGGCAAAGCCATGAAACACGCCGAACAGGGCAACGATGGCCAGGGCCACACCCACTGGCGCACGCCAGGCCGCTGCAATCGCCAGGCCGAGCACCACCACTGACACGGCAATGCCGGTTTCGACATACGGCAGCGGCACGTTGGCAATGCCCAGCACGCCGCCGACCACCATCAGCATTGGAAATGCCACCGGCAGGGCCCAGACCAGCGGCCGGCCCAGGGTGGCGCCCCAGATGCCGACCGCCACCATGGCCAGCAGGTGGTCGATGCCGGACAGCGGGTGCAGGAAACCCGTGAGCAGCCCGCCGGCCAAGCCGACATCGGTGTGGGCCTGCGCCGCCGCACTGCACAGCAGCATGAAAAGACCGGCCGCGTGGGCTTTGCGCGGGCCGGTGCGCCGGCCCGAATTTGATGCAGTGTGTGGGGGATGCATGAGGGTTCCTGGTTGAAGGTTTGCAATAACTCTGCAGGCATGCGCTGACAAGGAAGCTGGCCTGACCCGCAACGGGCGGCTGCTGCAAAGCATAAGCGACCGGCAGGTATTTGTCTGTACGCCAAAGCCTGCCAAACGGACTCAAAAAAAAGCGCCGCGACGCCGGCCGGCGCGCTCCGCGCGCTGCCGGGCAGAAAATTCCGAGTGCCAAACAAGCGCCCGTCCTACGGTGGGCCGGTCATAAAATTTTGCGATGCACCAGTCAAACCTCCTGCCTTGCCCCGCCGGGGTGTCCTGCCCCGGCTCCTGCCCGACAGGCGGTTTCCTGTATTCGGTCACGCCGCCATAGGCCCTGACCGGCCGCCAGCTGGCGCGCCCCTTCACCCACCGTTTTTTTTCGCCGCGCGGCTGCGCTAGATTCCGGGCGTTTGCCCGGTGGCCAGCGCGTTGGCGGGCCCGCCAACACCAAACAGTTCACGCATTTTCCAGGAAAGCTCTTTTTTATGGCGCCCAACCCCTACCGAGCCGACATTGACGGTCTGCGCGCCGTGGCCGT
>JACMQR010000308.1 GCA_014376885.1 Polaromonas sp. | reverse complement strand
TGCGCCTGAAAGCCGGGCGCGCCGAGAAAAAAGTCGCCCACTGGCGCGGCATCGCCATCGCTTCGAGCGAGCAGTGCGGGCGCAACCGGGTGCCGCTGGTCCGCGATGTGGCAACGCTCGGCGACTGGCTGAAACAAGCCGCTGGCCGGCCCGCAGGCCTGGGTGCGCGCCTGCTGCTGTCGCTGCAGGGCGGCAGCCGCCCGCTGGCGCAAGCGCTGGCCGGCACCGGCGAGCTGACCTTCCTGAGCGGCCCCGAAGGCGGCCTGAGCCCGGCCGAGGAAGCCGCCGCCATGGCCTGCGGCTTCAGTCCGGTCACACTCGGGCCGCGCGTGCTGCGCGCCGAGACCGCGCCGCTGGCGGTGCTGGCGCTGCTTGCCCTGACAGCGGGCGGCGCATGAACCGCAACTTGTGGCTGCTGGTGCTATGCCAGGGCCTGTTCCTGACGAACAACGTCACCTTCATCGCCATCAACGGCCTGGTCGGCTTGAGCCTGGCGCCGCTGGGCTGGATGGCTACCTTGCCGGTGATGGCCTATGTCGTCGGCGGCGCGCTGTCCACCGGGCTGGTGGCCCGGACCCAGCGGCGCTTTGGCCGCAAGGCGTCGTTCGAGCTCGGACTGCTGGTCGGCCTGGCCTCGGCCCTGCTGTGCGGCTACGCGGCCTACAGCCGGAACTTCTGGCTGCTGGTGACGGCCACGCTGGTGGCCGGTTACTACAACGCCAATGCGCAGCTCTACCGCTTTGCCGCCGCCGAACTGGCTCGGCCGGCGTTTCGCGAAAAAGCCGTTTCGCTGGTGATGGCCGGCGGCCTGCTGGGCGCAGTCGCCGGGCCGAACCTGGCCGCCGGCACGCGCAGCCTGGGCGCGGTGCCGTTTGCCGGCGCCTACCTGGCGCTGGCCGGCGTGGCGCTGCTGGCGATGGCCTTGCTGGCGTTTATCGACTTTGCACCGCCGCCGCCGAAACAGGCCGGCAGCAGCGGCGGCGGCCGGCCGCTGGGCGAGATCATGCGCCAGCCGGTCTTCATCATCGCAGCAAGCGCCGGCGCGCTGGGCTATGGCGTGATGAACCTCCTGATGGCCGCCACGCCAATTGCCATGCAGGTCTGCGGCCTGCCGTTTTCCGATGTGGCGTGGGTGCTGGAGTGGCATGTGGTCGGCATGTTCGCGCCGGGCTTTTTCACCGGCCACCTGATCAAGCGCTTCGGCACGCTGGCCGTCATGGCCACCGGGCTGGCGCTGAACGTCGCCTGCGTGCTGATCGCGCTGTCGGGCGTGGAGTTCCGGCAGTTTGTGGCGGCGCTGTTTTTGCTCGGCCTGGGCTGGAATTTCCTGTTCACCGGCGCGACCACGCTGGCGCTGACCGCCTACCGGCCGGAAGAAAAGGACACTGCCCAGGGCGCGCTGAATTTTTGCGTGTTCGCGGTGCTGGCGCTGTCGTCGCTGGCCTCGGGCGTGCTGGTCACCACGCAGGGCTGGACGCTGCTCAACCTGGGCTCGCTGCTGCCGCTCGGCCTGGCCGCGCTGGCGCTGGGCTGGCTGGCGCTGCGCCAGCGCAGGCGGCCCGCGACCTGAACCGGCAGGCGCCTGACCGATGCTTCTTTTTTAATAGCTGTAGATGCCCGCAGCGTCTGCACATCCGGCCTGTTTCATCTAAAATTTTCAGAAAACACCCGGTTGTTCAACCCGGCATGCTGGCGATCACCTGCGCCACCGCCGCCGTCAGCTTCTTGGCATACGGCACATGCAAGAACTCGTTCGGCCCGTGGGCGTTGCTCTTGGGGCCGAGCACGCCGCAAACCATCATCTGCGCCTTCGGAAAGCCTTTGCTCAACATGCCCATCAGCGGAATCGTTCCGCCCTGGCCGATGGTGCCGCAGGGCGCGCCAAAGAAGTTCTGCGACGCCGCATCGAGCGCCTGCTCGAACCATGGTGCCGAGCTGGGCGCATTCCAGCCGGTGGCGCCGCCGCCGCCCTCGAACGTCACCCGGGCCTGGTAGGGCGCATTGTCTTCGAGCAGCTTTTTGAGTTCCTGCACCGCCTGCCCGGCATCGACCAGCGGCGGAAAGCGCAGCGACAGCTTGAAGGCGGTGTAGGGCCGCAGCACGTTGCCGGCGTCACGCAGCGACGGAAAGCCCTCGGCGCCGGTCACGCTGAGGGTGGGCCGCCAGGTGCGGTTGAGCAGCGCCTCGACCGGGTCGGTGGTGGTGGGCAGCGCAAAAGCCGTCGAGCCTTCGCAGTCGTAATGCGCCCACGGAAAGCGCTTGTAGATTTCGTCGCCCAGAATCGCTGCCGTGGCGTGGGCCTGGGCCAGCCGGTCGGCCGGCACCGCGCAGTGAAAGCTGGCGGGCAGCAGCCGGCCGGTGGCGCTGTCTTCAAGCCGGTCGAGCACCTGCCGCAGGATGCGAAAGCTCGACGGCACCAAGCCGCTGGCGTCGCCCGAATGCACGCCTTCGGTCAAAATTTCGACCTTCAGCACGCCGGCGGCATTGCCGCGCAGGCTGGTGGTCAGCCACAGCTGGTCATAGTTGCCCGCGCCCGAGTCCAGGCAGACCACCAGCGCGACCTCGCCGAGCCGGTCCTTCAGCGCAGCGATGTAGGGCAGCAGGTCGTAGGAGCCGCTTTCCTCGCAGGTCTCGATCAACCCGACGATGCGCGGATGCGCCACGCCCTGGCTTTTGAGCGCTTGCACGGCGGCAATGCTGGCATACACCGCATAGCCGTCGTCGGCGCCGCCCCGGCCGTAAAGCCGGCCGTCCTCGTACTTCGCCGTCCACGGGCTCAGGTCGCTGCGCCAGCCGGTGAACTCGGGCTGCTTGTCGAGGTGGCCATACATCAGGACCGTGGCCCCCACGCTCCCCGCTGCGCGTGGTTCGCTGCCCCCCGAGGGGGCCGCTGCGCCTGCAGTCCGGCGAAGCCGGTCCTGCGGCCCTGGCTGGTGAAGAGGGGATGGATTCGCACCCCCCGACGAGGCCGGGATTTCAAAAAACAGCACCGGCGTGCGGCCTTCGAGCCGCACGATCTCCAGCGTCAAGCCTTCGACCTTTTGCGCCTCGACCCAGGCAGCGGCATTGCGCACCACGGTGTCGATGTGGCCGTGCCGCGCCCAGTCGGGGTCGAAGGTCGGCGACTTGGCGGGAATGGCGATGTAGTCGCTCAGCTGCCGGACGATGTCGCCGTCCCACTGGGCGGTGACCTGGGCAAGCGCCTGGGCAGCGTCAAGGATGCCGGCGGGGATTTCGCGGTGCAGGGGGGCGTTCATGGCGGACTCCGTGAGTGGCAAAGGGGTTTTGCACAATGCCCGACTTTACGCCCACGCCGGCAATCCTGCGCGCTCCCTGAGCGGGCACGCAAAACACGAATCGTTTGCCATGCTGGCAACAGGCCCGTTAAGCAGCGCCCTGGCGGGTCGCCGTCGCCATCGCCATCGCCTCACCCAGCCGCACCGTCCGGCCCGGCGCCCAGTCGGGGTTAAAGCGCAACGGCCCCTTGGGAAACAGCAGAACCACCGTCGAGCCCAGCAAAAAGCGGCCCATCTCCTGGCCCTGCTTGAGCACGACTTCAGGCTGGCCAGAGGCCGGGTAGTGCCATTCGCGCACCGCCTTGCCGCGCGGCGGGTTCACCACGCCATGCCAGACGGTGGCCATGCTGCCGACAATCGTCGCGCCGACCAGCACCAGCACAAACGGCCCGCGCGCCGACTCGAACACGCACACCACGCGCTCGTTGCGCGCGAACAGGCCGGGCACGCCGCGCGCCGTCGCCGGATTGACTGAAAACAAATCGCCCGGCACATGGATCATCCGCGTCAAGCGCCCCTCGCAGGGCATGTGGATGCGGTGGTAGTCCTTCGGACTCAGGTAAATCGTGGCGAAATGGCCGTCCTGGAACTGCGCGGCCAATGCCTGGTCGCCGCCGACCAGCGCCTTGGTGGAGTAGTTGTGGCCCTTGGCCTGCAGCAGCTGGTCGCGTGCAATGGCGCCAAACTGGCTGATCGCGCCATCGACCGGGCAGACCAGATCGGCCGGGGCCAGCGGCCGCGCGCCGGGCTGGAGGGCGCGGGTGAAAAAATCGTTGAAGGTGGCGTAGCTGGCAATGTCCGGGTTCAGCGCTTCGCTCATGTTCACCCGGTATTTGGCGACAAAGCGGCGGATGATTTCGGTCGTCACCCAGCCGCGTTCGCGTGAGGCAACAAAACCGGCAAAGTGGGTCAGCGCCTGCTTCGGAAGCAGGTACTGGGGCAAAACGGCAAGACGGTCGGACACGGGCGCTGACGGAAGTGGTGGAAAGAATCATTCTATAGAGCCGCGCCGCCATGCTGCGCGGGCGGCGGCCCTGGCGGCGACCCTGCTTTTAATGCGCCGGGTAGCCGGCCTCGGCCAGCGCAGCGGCCACGGTTTGCCGGTCGTGCGCGGATTCGACGGTGACGGTCTTGGCCGGCAGGTCGATGCTGATCATGGCGTCGGCATCGAGTTGCTGCAAGGCCTTGGTGATGACACCGGCGCAGTGGCCGCAGCTCATGTCGGGAACCTTGAATTGCATGGAATTTCCTTTGGGGTTAAGGGCAAAAAGCTGGAACACCAGCGCAAGTGCCAAAGTCTGAACCTTCCCACGGGGGCAGGGTCAACCGGGCCGCTGCAAACCCTGCACGTCGTCAGGGTCAATCATGGGCAGGGCTTGACCCTGCCATCATGGCAAGGTTCAGACTCCGGTCATCGCCCATTCTCCAGGAGACACGCATGAGCGTCAGCCACGCCCTGCCAGCCCCGCTGGCCCCCGCAACTTCCGCCTGGAAGGAATGGCGCTTCCCCGTAGAGGGCATGACCTGCGGCTCCTGCGTCGCGCGGGTTGAAAAAGCCCTCGCCGCATTGCCGGGCGTGCTTGACGTCAGCGTCAATTTCGCCACCGAGCAAGCCAGCCTCAGGGCCGGTCCGGGCGTCACCCTGGGCATGCTCAAGGCGGCTGTGGAAAAAGCCGGCTATGCCGTGGGCCACACCGCCGCCAGCGCCCCGGGCGCGCAGTCGCTGCGGCTCAAAATTGGCGACATGACCTGCGCCTCGTGCGCCGGGCGGGTGGAAAAGGCCTTGCGGCAAGTGCACGGCGTGCTGTCGGCGGCCGTCAATCTGGCAACGGAAACCGCCGATGTCACCCTGGCGAGCAGCGCGGGCGCGCTACCCAGGCTCGTGCCGCAGCTTATCGCGGCGGTGGAAAAGGCCGGCTACCGGGCCGAGGCGCTGGC
>JACMQR010000042.1 GCA_014376885.1 Polaromonas sp. | reverse complement strand
GTGACCATTTCGCGCGCCGCGATCTGCGGATCGGCAAACACCTCGGCCAGGTTGTTGATGGCGCCGCACGGCACCTTGGTCGCTTCCAGCGCGGCCAGCCAGTCGGCTTTGGTGCGCAGCTTCATGACGCTCTCTAAAATCGGCACCAGCTGGGCGCGGTTGTGCACCCGGTCGCGGTTGCGCGCGAACAGCGGGTTCACGCCGAGTTCGGGAATATTGGCCACCTTGCAGAATTTGACGTACTGCGCGTCGTTGCCCACCGCCAGGATCAGGTGGTCCTTGCTGCCGTCAGGCGCGGGCGCGACCTCGAACACCTGGTAGGGAACGATGTTCTGGTGCGCATTGCCGACGCGCTGCGGCACCTTGCCGCTGATCAGGTAGTTGGCGCCCAGGTTGGCCAGCATGGCGACCTGCGTGTCGAGCAGCGCCATGTCCACCTGCTGGCCAACGCCGGTTTTCTCGGCATGGCGCAGCGCGGCCAATATGCCGACGGTGGCGTACATGCCGGTCATCAGGTCGGCCACGGCGACGCCGACTTTCTGCGGCCCGCCGCCCAGGTCGTCGCGCTCGCCGGTCACGCTCATCAGCCCGCCCATGCCCTGAATCGCGTAGTCGTAGCCGGCGCGTTCGGCATACGGGCCGTTCTGGCCGAAGCCGGTGACCGAGCAGTAGATCAGGCGCGGGTTCAGCGCTTTGAGCGAGGCGTAGTCGAGGCCGTAGCGCGCCATGTCGCCAACCTTGAAGTTCTCGACAAACACGTCGCAATGCAGCACCAGTTCACGGATCAGCGCCTGGCCAGCAGGCCGGGCAATGTCGCAGGTCACGGAGCGCTTGTTGCGGTTGGCGCCCAGGTAATACGCCGCTTCATGCGTTTCCACGCCGTCATCGTTTTTCAGGAAGGGCGGCCCCCAGGTGCGGGTGTCGTCGCCGCTTCCGGGGCGCTCGATCTTGATGACGTCGGCCCCCAGGTCGGCCAGCGTCTGGGTACACCACGGGCCCGCGAGGACGCGAGACAAATCGAGAATGCGGATGCCTTGGAGAGAGTTCATGGCCTTATTTTGCCTGCGTATCAGCTCAAAATTACAAGCTCTTATTTTGATAGCTGTAAACCATTTGCAGTCAAGCGCAAATTGCCTTTTTGGCTATAAATTCATGGCCTGGGCGGCGCCGTGCTCCGGTCCACATAGGGCCGCGCCTGCAGCAGCGCGATGCGCCCGCCCACCGTGGCCCATTCGATGTCCTGGTCGACGCCGCCAAACACCTGCTTGACCGCCGCGCCGACGCCGGCCAGGCGCAGAACCAGCGCGTCGTTCAGCACGACGCGGCCGACCTCGACCGGAACTTCCTTCACGCCGCCGCCCGGGTCGAGTTGCAGCGCGGTGTTGTCGGCCGAGCGGCTGAGCACCTGGATGGCTTTGGACCAGCTCGAATACATGACCTGCTCGGCCACGCGCTGGCCTTCGACCACCCGGATGCCGATGCCGCGCTTGGCCGAAATGTAGGTGACATGCCAGCCGGTGGCGGTGAACGGGTCGCGCGTGATCATCACGCCGGCGTTGACCGCGTCGATGGCAGCCTGCACAAAGACGCCCATCATCACCGCGTCGGCAGGAAAGCGCGCCGCGCTGCGCGCTTCCCAGGCTTCAAAATTAAACACCGAGGCCCAGGCCGTCTTCACCGCGCGCTCCAGCGCCTCGCCGGTCGTTACATTGGGCACGGTGCTGTAGAGCCCGGCGCCGCTGAAGCCCGGCAGATCCTCGGAATTGGACGAGCTGCGCACGAACACGCCCTGGCCGCCCAGCTGGCTGTGCCAGCGCGCCTGCCACTCGGCGATCGTCTGGCGGTCCACCGGCCACTGCACGATCTCGCCGCGCAGGCTGGCCAGCGCTTCCTTGCGGATTTTCGGGTCGGTCCTGAAGCCCGGCAGCTGCTGCATTTTCGCCAGCCGGGTGGCCAGGCGGTTGGCGCGCATGAAGCGGTCGTAGTGCGAAAAGGGAATGCAGAAACCGTCGGGAACAAAGGTGTCCGCAATGCCCACCGCCTGCAAGCCGCCCAGGTTGGCGGCCTTGGCGCCGCATTGCGCGCTGTGCCGGGGCCGCAGGGCGACCAGCGGCCACAGGCGGGTCTCCGCCAGGTCGGGCCTGGCGGTTGGCGCCGCGCCCTGGCGGACCAGTTGTTGCTGGCGCCGTTGCCAGGCAACGATTTCCGGCTCGGTCAGCCGGCGCAGCTGGTAGCCGGACGCAGTTACCTTCAGTTCGACCCATTGCCCTGCATGCTGGCGCAGCAGGCCGGCCGCGTCGCGCAGATAGGCATTCGGAATGCCCCAGCCCTTGGCCAGCAGGTTGACATGCGATAGCACGGTCGAGGCCCGCTCGGTCAGCACGCCGGCGACGGGAGCCAGGCTCAGCGGCACCTGCCTGAGCACGGCAATGTCGTCAGGCCGCAGCGTGTCCGCGTCGTCGGCCTTCTCCACGATGCGCAGCCGGCCGGTGGCCGTTCCCGGGTTGAGCGCCATGA
The DNA here is from genome assembly GCA_014376885.1 of Polaromonas sp. Taxonomy (GTDB): domain Bacteria; phylum Pseudomonadota; class Gammaproteobacteria; order Burkholderiales; family Burkholderiaceae_C; genus Polaromonas. Next base: position 8,714 of record JACMQR010000042.1, on the reverse strand, counting down.
AGGGCTGGTGGCGGATCAGCGCTTCCTGCGTCACGAAGGCCAGGCCCATCTTCTGGGCAAGGCGCTCGTGCAGCGTCGAGCTGGTCTTGAGCTTGAGCGGCGCGAAAAAGCTCGCCTTGAGCATGGCGTCGGCCTGGCGCAGCAGCGGCTCGGTCAGCTGGTCGCCTTCCCAGAATTCGTAGGTGAAGGCGGCCATGGCCGGCTGCCAGCTGACCGTGCCGAACAGGAAGCGGCGGTCTGGCCGCAAATAGTTGCTTTTGATGGCCTGCTCGTCGGCCCGCAGCATCAGGCCGGTCTGGCGGACAAAATGCTCGTGCAAGCCAAAGCGCGGCGTGTTCAGGTAATGCATGCGCGCCGGTTTCGGCAGCCGGTCGATGGCAAACATCACATGCGGCAGCGCCATCGCGGTTCCCGGGTGGTGGACACGGGCCAGCGCGTCGAATTCGGCCTGACTGCGCACGGCAGGCAAGGAATCCGGCGCCCGGGCCTGGGACGCGCCCTGGCTTGCGGCGGCCGCTGCCGTGAAAGGCTGGGCCTGTGCCTCGCAGGTCAGGCACAGCCCGGCGAGGATCAGCCAAAGCAGGGCGGCGGTTTTCATGGTCTGGCGCTCGACGCGGTTTGCGGCCGTTGTTGGAAAACAGGCGCTCAGTGTAGGCAGTCTTCTTCTTGTTGGCGACCTTGGCCGGGTAACGCGCTGTTTCCCGCACAGCCCCCGCAGCCCCTGGCCAGCAAGCGCTGTTTCAGTACTGCTTGTACGGCAGGAACTTGCCCGACAGCACCACGTTGACGCGGTCGCCCTTGGGGTCGGGCTGGCGCACGATGTCCATGCTGAAGTCAATCGCGCTCATGATGCCGTCGCCGAATTCCTCATGGATCAGCTCCTTGATGGTCGTGCCGTAGACGCTGACGATCTCGTACCAGCGGTAGATCAGCGGGCCGGCCGGCACGGCGGACGGCAGTGAGCCTTTGTAGGGCACGATCTGAAGCCATTTGCGCTCTTCCTCGGTCAATCCGAAGATGTCTCCAATGGTGGCCGCCTGCGCCGTGTCAAAGGTCATCTGGCCCAGGCAGCCGGCGGTCACCCATTCCTTGCTCAGGCCGACGGCCTTGGCCACGGAGTCCCAGGTGATGCCCTGGCTGACCTTGGCGGTGATGATTTTTTCGGTGATGTCGTTGCGGTTCATGTGCTTCCTTGGGTTGTGGGGAAAGTAAAAAAAAGAAGGATCAGGCGGCCACGGGACGGGGCCAGTGGAATTTGCGGTCGGCGGCCTTGATCGGTACATCGTTGATGCTGGCCTCGCGCCGTTGCATCAGGCCGAGCACGTCGAACTCCCATTGCTCGTTGCCGTGCGAGCGGAACCAGAAACCGGCGTCGTCGTGCCATTCGTATTCAAAGCGCACCGAAATGCGGTTGTCGGTGAAGGCCCAGAGTTCCTTTTTCAGCCGGTAGTCGAGTTCCCGCGCCCATTTGCGGCGCAGGAACTCGCGGATCATGGCGCGGCCCGAGAAAAAATCGGCCCGGTTGCGCCAGACCGAGTCCTCGGTGTAGGCCAGCGCCACCCGGTCGGGGTCGCAGCTGTTCCAAGCGTCTTCGGCTTTCTGCACTTTTTCCCGGGCGGTTGCCAGCGTGAAGGGCGGCAGTGGCGGGCGGGGCGTGTTGAGTAGTGTCATGCGACAACTTTCAATGTAGGGGCCATCGGTAGGGCGGCAGCAGAGGCCCGGCCCGGCTCGACCGTCGGCGGATGCGCGGGCGCCCGGCCGTGCGACAGGTCCTTCGAGCGCGTCACCAGGAAATCGACCAGGTGGTTGCGGATCGGGTAGTACGCTGGGTCGTGGTGCAGCGTGGCGCGCTGGCGGTTGCGCGGCATGGTGTTGCGCACGATCTCGGCCACGCGGGCCTGCGGGCCGTTGCTCATCAGCATGATGCGGTCGGCCAGCAGCACCGCTTCGTCCACATCGTGGGTGATCATGAACACCGTCTGCCGGGTTTCGCGCACGATGTTCATCAGCTCGTCCTGAATGGTGCCGCGCGTCAGCGCATCGAGCGCACCGAAGGGCTCGTCGAGCAGCAGCATCTTGGGCTCGATGGCAAACGCCCGCGCAATGCCGACGCGCTGCTTCATGCCGCCCGACAGCGCCGAAGGCTTTTTGTCCAGGGCCGCCGACAGGCCGACCAGCGCGACATATTTCTCGACCTGCGCAGCGACCTGTTCGGCGCGCCAGTCCGGCCATTTGGAGCGCACCGCGAAGGCGATGTTCTTGCGCACCGTCAGCCATGGCATCAGGGCATGGCCCTGGAACACCACGCCGCGCTCCAGGCTGGGGCCGGACACCTCGCGGCCGTCCATGAACACATGGCCGGCGCTGGCGGTTTCCAGCCCGGCCAGCACATTCAAAATGGTGGTCTTGCCGCAGCCCGAATGGCCGATGATGCAGACGAACTCGCCCCGCTCGATATGGATGTTCACGCCATCGAACACCGGCTCGGCATTGCCGGGGTAGGACTTTGCCAGCGCCTCGATCTGCACAAAAGGCCGTGCGGCCGCCGGGCTGACGGCAGTGGCTACAAAGTCATTCGGCATAGGTCACCCACTTTTGCAGTTGCGCGAACATCAGGTCCAGCAGCATGCCCATCATGCCGATCACCACAATGGCAAAGATCACATTGGTCAGCGACAGGTTGTTCCACTCGTTCCAGACGAAGTAGCCGATGCCGGTGCCGCCCACCAGCATTTCGGCGGCCACGATCACCAGCCAGGCAATGCCCATGGAAATGCGCATGCCGGTCAAAATGGTCGGCGCGGCGGCCGGTAAAATCACCTGAAAAGCTTTGCGCAGCGGGCGCACTTCCAGCGTGGCGGCGACGTTGAGCCATTCGCGCTTGACGGCGGACACGCCAAAAGCGGTGTTGATCAGCATCGGCCAGATCGAGCAGATGAAGATCACGAAAATGCCCGACGCCGACGAGTCCTTGATGGTGTAGAGCGCCAGCGGCATCCAGGCCAGCGGCGAGATCGGCTTCAAAACCTGGATGAACGGGTCTAGCGCCCGGCGCAGCAGCGGCGACATGCCGATGACAAAGCCCAGTGGAATGGCCACCACGCAGGCCAGCAAAAAGCCCAGCGCGACGCGCCCCAGCGAATGCCCGAGCTGAATGGCGATGCCTTTTTCATTCGGGCCCCGGTCGTAGAACGGGTCGCTCAGCTGCGCGACAAAGGTCCGGCCCATCTGCATCGGCGTGGGAAAGCCCGAGGCTTTGGCGCTGCCGGTGTCCTTGCCCATCATCTTCTGGTATTCGATCTGCTCGGCGCTCAAGGCGGCCGCGCCGGTCGTGCCCGTGCCGGCTGTAGACGCCGTGGCCGCGTACCAGCCGATCAGAAACACCAGCAGCAGCAGCGCCGACACCAGCCCCGCACGGAACCCCATGGTTTTGAATATTTTCATGGCCGGGTTCAGGCGGATTTGCTGATGGCAAAGCTCTTGGCGTAGGCATCTGCCTTGGCCGCGTCGAATTCCTTGCCCATGATGGTGAACTTGGGGTAAGCGCCGTCAGGCGTCTTCTGGCCGAGTTCCAACATGTGTTTTTTGGCATCGGTGATCAGGAACACCTTTTCGGCAATCTGCTTGTAGTTGATGTCGCCCTTGACATAGCCCCAGCGCTTCATCTGAGTCAGCATCCACACGGCCATCGACTGCCATGGCATCGGGTCGAAGTCGGCGCGGTCCGGCACATTCTTGATGTTGCCCAGGCCGTCGGCGAACTTGCCGGTCAGCACCTGGTTGAGCACCGCTTCGGGCTGGTTCAGATACTGCGCCGGCGCAATCACCTTGGCGATCATTTCGCGGTTTTTCGGGTCGCGGGCCATGGCGGCGGCCGTCAGCACCGAACGGTAAAGCGCGGCAAAGGTGTTGGGGTTTTGCTGGATGAATTCGGCGCTGGTGCCAAAGGCGCAGCACGGGTGGCCGTTCCAGAGGTCTTTGGTCAGCAGGTGGATGAAGCCCACTTCCTCGTACACCGCGCGCTGGTTGAACGGGTCGGGGCCGAGAAAGCCGTCAATATTGCCGGCGCGCAGGTTGGCCACCATCTCGGCCGGCGGCACGACGCGCAGTTGCACGTCGGTGTCGGGGTTCAGCCCGGCTTCGGCCAGGTAGTAGCGCAGCAGAAAGTTGTGCATGCTGAACTCGAACGGAATGGCGAACTTGAAGCCCTTCCAGTTCTTCGGGTCGCGGTTGTCCTTGTGCTTCAGGGCCAGGGTGATGGCCTGGCCGTTGACGTTCTGGATGGTGGCGACATTCATCGGCGTGGCGTTCGAGCCCAGGCCCATCGAAATTGCCAGCGGCATGGGGCTCAAAAAATGCGTGGCGTCGTATTCCTTGTTGATCATCTTGTCGCGGATCAAGGCCCAGCCGGCGGTCTTGGTCACTTCGACATTCAGGCCCTGCTGTTTGTAGAACCCCAGCGGATGCGCCATGATCAGCGGCGTGGCGCAGGTGATCGGGATGAAGCCGATCTTCAGGTTGGTCTTTTCCAGCGCGCCGGGCTTCTTGCCGGCGTCCTGGGCCATGGCCTGCATGCTGGCGACCGGCAGCAGGCTGGAAATCGCGGCCATCGCCGTGCCCTTGCCGACGGCGCGCAGAAAACGCCGGCGCACCGCGTCCTGCGGAAACAGCGCCTTGACCAGCGTGGCTTCGATGAATGCGTTGGAATAGGCTTCGAATTCGCTCGTCAGGCTGCGCCGGCGCAGTTCGGCCGCCGCGCCGTCGGCATGGACCGCCTGATGGTGGTCGGCCACACTATGGTCCTTGCCGCAGCTGCATTTGAGCATCAAGGGCCGGTCGGCGTCGTAGGGAGAAAAGTAGTCAGACATGGCGCGCACCTTTCAAAAGAAGATGCGGCATACCTTGCAAGGCCCGGGCCATTGGGGCCCCAAGCCGGCAGCTTGTACTGAATTTGGCGGTGCGTTGAATGACGGTTTGTAGTGTGGGCACTACAAGAAGGACGTTTTCACCCGGCCGGTCAGCCGCCTGAAGTCGTCTGCCGATGCCGCTCGGCGTGCAAAGCCAATTCGACGTCGTTTTTGGTGCCGATTTTTTCCAGGATGCGCAGGCGGTAGGTGCTCACGGTGTTTGACGCCAGTCCGAGTTGCGCACCAATTTCGCCCACCGACTTGCCGGTGCTCAGCAAGCGATAGACCTGGTGCTCGCGGTGCGACAGCGACTCGGTGCCGCTGGCGCCGGCCCGGGCCGCGCTGCTGCCCATGGCGCTGGCCAGCGCTTCGGCGGCCACGGCCGACACATACAGTCCGCCGGCCGCCACCTTGCGCACGGCGGCGATCATGTCGTCGGAATGGGCGCTTTTGTTCAGGTAGCCGGCCGCACCCAGCTTGATGCAGCGCACCGCGTACTGCTTTTCCGGGTAGGTGCTGAGCATCAGCACGGGCAGCCGGGGCCAGCTTTTCTTCAGCGCCTGCAGCACGTCCAGCCCGTCGCGGCCGGGCAGGGCAATGTCGAGCAGCACCGCGCTCAGTCCCTTATCGCCACCCAGCGCCAGGGCGCGCTCCAGGATGTCGGGGCCGGTTTCCGCCTCGGCCACCACCTCGATGTCCGGTGCATCGGCCAGCACCTGTTTGAGGCCTTCGCGCACGATGCGGTGGTCGTCGCCGATCAGTATCTTGACAGGTGCCATGAATGTGCCAGTGTTTGCATGTGCCGGTGCTTGCTATTGATTAAATAGCTGGATACGCAGGTGAAACCTGCTGCCAATCCCTATCTGGCTTGAAATTTCAAGGCTGCCGCCCAGGTGGCGCGCCCGCTCGCGCATGCCCATCACGCCGTAGGCATCGGCCGCCTCGAAGGCGCTGGCCTGGGCACCCTTGCCGTTGTCCTGCACCATGATGCGGATGTCCTGCGCACCGGCATGGATGGCAATCGCCACCCGGCTGGCCTGCGCATGGCGGCCCACGTTGCTCAGCATTTCCTGAAAGATGCGAAATATCGCGATGGCCGACGCCTCGGGCAGCGCTGCCGCGTCCGCCACATCCATCTCCCAGTCCAGTGCCAGTTCGGCCGATTGCACGAATTCGTGCGCCTGCCAGTCGAGCGCCGCCCACAGGCCCTGGTGGTCCAGGATGCTCGGGCGCAGGTCGGTGATGATGCGGCCGACGTTGTCCACCGCCGACTCGATCAGGCGGCTCATGTTCTGGCATTTGCCGCGCATGCGCTCGCGCATCGACTGCGCCTCGCTCGCGCTGCGCCCTGGCTGCTCGCCCAGGCGCTTGTCGAGCCAGCCGACATCCATGTTCAGCGCCACCAGCAGGCTGCCGAGCTCGTCATGCACTTCGCGGGCGATGCGGGTGCGCTCCTGCTCGCGCACGCCGTGTGCATAGGCCGAGAGTTCGCGCAGCTGGCGCAGCGCGTCCGACAGCGCCCGGGTGCGCTCGCCCACCCGCTGCTCCAGCTGCGCATGCACCTGGTGCAAGGCCGCTTCGGCCTCACGGCGCGCTGAAATATCCACAAATGTGATCACCGCGCCCTGCACCGCGCCGGCTTCCACGATCGGATGGGAGGAGTATTCGACTGCAAAGGCGTTGCCGTCCTTGCGCCAAAACCGTTCGCTGTCAATGCGGCAGGGCAGGGCTTCGCGAAAGGCCTTGAAAATTGGGCAAGCCGCCTCCGGATAGTGCGTGCCGTCGGCATGCGAATGGTGCGCCACTGCATGCATGTTCTGGCCCAGCAACTCGGCCGGCGCATAGCCCAGCTGAGCGGCGCCAGCGCGGTTGATGAAGGTGCAGTGGCCGTCCAGGTCGATACCGTAGATGCCTTCGCCGGTGGATTCCAGCAATTGCGACAGCATGTCCCGCAGCACGGTCCGCCCGGCACCGGCCAGATGCGGCAAAGCCGTGCCGGGCGGCGTGGTATGGGTCAGGAAAGCGTTTTTGGCCATGACACCGGACCCAAGCAAACACCATGCCCATGCTGGTGCACAACCGCGTGCACAGGCGCGTGGCAAGCCGCATCCAGCGGGTGCATCCAAAGACCAGGCCGTTGTCTGTAAAGTGCGGGGTTGTGCAGCATTTCCCAATGCTGATAAGGCTTTCGCAACCGCAATGCTCCGCTCCACCACTTTTTCATGCAGCGCGCTGGCTGCCCTGCTCGCGCTGGCCGCCTGCAGCCCGGCCTTCAACTGGCGCGACGTCCGCCCCGAGGGCACACGGCTCGCTCTGCTGCTGCCGTGCAAGCCAGACAAGGCGCAAAAGGTCGTGCCGCTGGGCGGGCGGGCGACTTCGCTGGCGATGCTTGGCTGCGACGCTGGCGGCGCCACCTTTGCGGTCGCGGTGGCCGATGTCGGCGATCCGGCCCAGGCCGCGCCAGTGCTCGCGCTGTGGCAGGACCTGACGCTGGCCAACATGAAGGCCACGCCCGGCAGCCGCCAGCCGCTGGTCTTGCGCATTCCCGGCGTCGCGCCCGGCTTGCCGGTGGCCCGCCTGCAGGCGCAGGGCCGGCGCGCCGACGGCGCGGCCGTGAGCAGCCAGGCGGCCTATTTTGCGCACGGCTCGCAGCTGTTTCAGGTGGTGATGTACGCCCCGCAGATCGCGCCCGAGGTGGCCGAGACGTTTTTCTCCAGCCTGAAGTTTGAATGACGCCGTGACGCCGTCCAGTGCTGCCTTCGCACCCCGCCGGCCGGACAGGCTGGACGGCCAGGCGGCGGCGCTGGTTTTTCTGGCGTTTGCCGCCGCCTATTTCTGCTCGACGCTGCTGCGCGCGATTACTGCCACGCTGGCGCCGGCGTTGACGCAAGAGTTCGCCCTGCAGGCGCGCGACCTGGGGCTGCTGGCGGGAGGCTATTTCCTGGGGTTTGCCGCTGTTCAGCTGCCACTGGGCACCTGGCTGGACCGGCATGGCCCCAAGCGCGTCATTTTGTGGTTTTTGAGCCTGGCGGTGCTGGGCTGCCTGGCGTTTTCAGCGGCCGGCAGTTTCGCCGGCCTGCTGGCCGCGCGCGTGCTGGTCGGCATGGGGGTGGGCGCCTGCCTGATGGCCGCGCTCACCGGCTACCGGCGCTGGTTTCCCGCAGCCACGCTGCTGCGCGCCAACTCCTGGATGCTGATGACCGGCTCGCTGGGCATGCTGGCCTCGACCCTGCCGGTGCAGTGGCTGATGCCGCTGACCGGCTGGCGGCCCCTGTTCTGGCTGCTGGCGATGCTGATTGTCCTGTCGATGGGCGTGATTGCCTGGGTGGTTCCCGGGTGGCGCCAGGCCGATGCGCCAGCGCCCGGCATGTCCGGCGCGGCTGGCGAATCGGGCTACGGGCCTGTCTGGCGCAGCCGCTATTTTCGCCGGCTGGCGCCGCTGGGATTTTTCAACTATGGCGGCATGGTGGCGGTGCAGACGCTGTGGGCCGGCCCGTGGCTGAACAAGGTCGCCGGCTACACACTGCTGGAGTCGGCCACCGGCCTGTTTTGCATCAACGCGAGCATGCTGGTGACGTTCTGGAGCTGGGGCATGGTCAACCCGTATCTGGCCCGCAATGGCTGGCCTGCCACCCGGCTGATCGCCTGGGGGGTGCCGCTCAGCCTGGCGGTGCTGGCGTTCAATACCTGGGCGGGCAGCGCCACCGGATGGCCAGGCTGGGCGCTGTTTTGCATGACATCGAGCGTTCTGGGATTGGCCCAGCCGGCCGTTGGCATGTCGTTCAATGCCGCGCTGGCCGGGCGTGC
>JACMQR010000307.1 GCA_014376885.1 Polaromonas sp. | reverse complement strand
GGGAACGACCACCAGGCCCAAGGCCGTCAAGCTGCCCCACCAGAGCGCGGCCGCCAGCAGGCCAATGCGCCAACGCACCGGCCGCTGCATCAGAGGTAGCTGACGGTCACGATCTCGTAGCGCCGGATGCCGCCGGGCGCCTGCACTTCGGCGCTGTCGCCTGCGTCCTTGCCGATCAGGGCCCGGGCAATGGGTGAGCCGATGTTGACCAGGCCCAGCTTGATGTCGGCTTCGTCCTCGCCGACGATCTGGTAGGTGACGCTTTCGCCGGTGGCTTCGTCTTCGAGCTTCACGGTCGAGCCGAACACCACCCGGGTGCCGGCCTCGAAGGTGGACGGGTCAATGATCTGGGCGGCCGACAGCTTGCCTTCGACCTCCTGGATACGGCCCTCGATGAAGCCCTGGCGGTCCTTGGCGACTTCGTATTCGGCGTTCTCGCTCAGGTCGCCCTGGGCGCGCGCCTCGGAAATCGCATTGATGACCCAGGGGCGCTGAACCGTCTTGAGGTTGTGCAATTCGGCCTTGAGCTTTTCAGCGCCGCGCTTGGTGATCGGTAAGGTTGCCATGTTCATGTCCTGCAAAATGCGAAGCCGCCACCAGTCACCTGGCGGCGGCGTATTAAACCGTCTTGGGGTTTTTAGTTTAAACCAAGTCTCGTGCCGTCAAGCAGGTGTTTAGCCTGACCGTCAGGCCGCCTGCGCCGCCAGCTGGGCATGCAGTTCCTGGATGGAACAGATGCTCAGGTTGTCCAGGTGCCTCATGCCCTCGACCGCCGCTTCTGCGCCGGCAATGGTGGTGAAGGTCGTGACCCGGGCCAGCAGCGCCGAGGTACGGATCTGCCGCGAATCGGCAATCGCATTGCGCCGCTCTTCCACGGTGTTGATGACCAGGGCAATCTCGTGGTTCTTGATCATGTCCACGACATGCGGCCGGCCCTCGGTCACCTTGTTGACCACCTGGCAGGCGATGCCGGCGGCGCTGATCGCCGCCGCCGTGCCCTTGGTGGCCACCAGCTCGAACTTGAGCGCAACCAGCGCCCGCGCCACATTCACCGCCCGTGCCTTGTCGTTGTTCTTGACCGTCAAAAAAACCTTGCCAGCGGTCGGCAGCTTGGTGCCGGCACCGATCTGCGATTTGACGAACGCCTCGCCAAAGGTCTTGCCCACGCCCATCACCTCGCCGGTGGACTTCATCTCGGGGCCGAGAATCGTGTCCACGCCCGGGAACTTGACAAACGGGAACACCGCTTCCTTGACGCTGAAATACGGCGGCGTGACCTCCTTCACAACGCCCTGCGAGGCCAGCGACTGCCCGACCATGCAGCGCGCCGCCACCTTGGCCAGCTGGATGCCGGTGGCCTTGCTGACAAACGGCACCGTGCGCGAGGCGCGCGGGTTGACTTCCAATACGTAGATGACATCCGCGCCGTCGATGTTCTGAATGGCGAACTGCACATTCATCAGCCCGACGACATTCAGCGCTTCGGCCATGGCGGCGGTCTGGCGCTTGATCTCGGCGACCGTCCCGGCGCTGAGCGAATACGGCGGCAGCGAACAGGCCGAGTCGCCGCTGTGCACGCCGGCCTGCTCGATATGTTCCATCACGCCGCCGATGAAGGTCTTGCCTTCGGCGTCGCGGATGCAGTCGACATCGCATTCGATGGCGTCGTTCAGGAAGCGGTCAAGCAGCACCGGCGAGTCGTGGCTGACCTTGACGGCTTCGCGCATGTAGCGCTCCAGGTCGCGCTGCTCATGGACGATTTCCATCGCCCGGCCGCCCAGTACATAGCTCGGGCGCACCACCAGCGGGTAGCCCAGGGCAGCGGCTTTTTCCAGCGCTTCGGGCTCGGTGCGGGCGGTGGCGTTGGGCGGCTGGCGCAGGTCGGGCGCATGCAGCAGCTTTTGAAAGCGCTCGCGGTCTTGGGCGGCGTCGATCAGGACGGGCGGGGTGCCGATGATCGGCACGCCGTTGGCCTCCAGGTCGAGCGCCAGCTTCAGCGGCGTCTGGCCGCCGTACTGCACGATCACGCCAAACGGCTTTTCCTTGTCGACGATTTCCAGCACGTCTTCCAGCGTCAGCGGCTCGAAGTACAGGCGGTCGGAGGTGTCGTAGTCGGTCGAAACCGTCTCCGGGTTGCAGTTGACCATGATGGTCTCGTAGCCGTCTTCCCGCATCGCCATGGCGGCATGCACGCAGCAGTAGTCAAACTCGATGCCCTGGCCAATGCGGTTCGGGCCGCCGCCGAGCACCATGATCTTCTTTTTGTCGGTCGGCAGCGCTTCGCATTCGCTGCCTTCGGCCTCGTAGGTCGAATACAGGTAGGCGGTGTTGGTTTCGAACTCGGCAGCGCAGGTGTCGACCCGCTTGTACACCGGGCGCACGCCCAGTTCGATGCGCTTTTGGCGAATCGCCGTGTCGGTGGTTTTCAGCTGGCGCGCCAGGCGGCGGTCGGAAAAGCCTTTTTGCTTGAGCGCGCGCAGCGTGGCGGCGTCGATTTGCTCCAGCGTCGTGGTTTCGAGCTCCAGCTCGATCTTGACGATCTGCTCGATCTGCACCAGAAACCAGCGGTCGATCTTGGTCAGCGCAAACACCTCTTCCACGCTCAGACCCATCGCAAACGCATCGCCGACATACCAGATGCGGTCCGGGCCGGGCGCGCCGAGTTCCTTTTCCAGCACCTCGCGGTCCTGGGTTTTCTCGTTCATGCCGTCGACGCCGACTTCCAGCCCGCGCAGCGCTTTCTGGAACGATTCCTGGAAGGTCCGGCCCATCGCCATGACCTCGCCAACCGACTTCATCTGCGTTGTCAGGCGCGAATCGGCCGTCGGGAATTTCTCGAACGCGAAACGCGGAATCTTGGTGACGACATAGTCGATGCTCGGCTCGAAGCTCGCCGGCGTGGCGCCACCGGTGATTTCGTTGCGCAGCTCGTCCAGCGTGTAGCCGACCGCCAGCTTGGCGGCGACCTTGGCAATCGGGAAACCCGTGGCTTTGGACGCCAGCGCCGAGGAGCGCGAGACGCGCGGGTTCATCTCGATGACCACCATCCGCCCATCGTCCGGATTGATGGCGAACTGCACGTTCGAGCCGCCGGTGTCAACGCCGATCTCGCGCAGCACCGCCAGGGACGCATTGCGCAAGATCTGGTATTCCTTGTCGCTCAGCGTCTGGGCCGGTGCCACGGTGATCGAGTCGCCGGTGTGCACGCCCATTGGGTCGAGGTTTTCGATCGAGCAGACGATGATGCAGTTGTCCGCCGTGTCGCGCACCACCTCCATCTCGTACTCTTTCCAGCCGAGCAAGGACTCTTCGATCAGCAATTCGCTGGTCGGCGAAGCCTCCAGGCCGCGCTTGCAGATTTCCTCGAATTCTTCCGGGTTGTAGGCAATGCCGCCGCCGGTGCCGCCGAGCGTGAAGCTCGGCCGGATCACGGTGGGAAAGCCGAGCGTTTTCTGCACCGTCCAGGCATCCGCCATGCTGTGCGCAATGCCCGAGCGCGCCGAACCCAGACCGATCTTGGTCATCGCGTCCTTGAACTTCAGGCGGTCCTCGGCCTTGTCGATGGCTTCGGGCTTGGCGCCGATCAGCTCGACATCGTACTTTTCGAGCACGCCGTTGCGCCACAAATCGAGCGCGCAATTGAGCGCCGTCTGGCCGCCCATGGTCGGCAAGATGGCATCAGGCCGTTCCCTGGCGATGATTTTTTCCACCGTCTGCCAGGTGATGGGCTCGATGTAGGTCACGTCCGCTGTCGCCGGGTCGGTCATGATCGTCGCCGGGTTGGAGTTGATCAAGATGACCTTGAAGCCTTCCTCGCGCAATGCCTTGCAGGCCTGCACGCCGGAGTAGTCGAACTCGCAAGCCTGGCCGATGATGATCGGGCCGGCGCCAATGATGAGAACTGATTTGATGTCGGTGCGTTTAGGCATGTTTGTGTTGCTCCATCAGTGCTGTGAAGCGGTCGAACAGGTAGGAAATGTCATGGGGACCAGGCGATGCTTCAGGGTGCCCCTGGAAACAGAACGCCGGCTTGTCGGTGCGCGCCAGGCCTTGCAGCGTGCCGTCGAACAGGCTGATGTGCGTCGGCCGCAGGTTGGCTGGCAGCGTGGCCTCATCGACCGCGAACCCATGGTTCTGGCTGGTGATGCTGACGCGGCCGCTGTCCAGGTCTTTGACCGGATGATTCGCGCCGTGGTGGCCGAACTTCATCTTGAAGGTTTTCGCACCGCCGGCCAGCGCCATGATCTGGTGCCCCAGGCAGATGCCGAAGGTCGGAATGTTGGTTTCGATCAGCTCGCGCACCGCCTCGATCGCGTAGTCGCAGGCCTGCGGATCGCCCGGGCCGTTGGCCAGGAAGATGCCGTCCGGCTTGAGTTTCAACACGTCAGCTGCCGAGGTTTGCGCCGGCACCACGGTGATGCGCGCGCCGCGCTCGGCGACCATGCGCAGGATGTTCTTTTTCACGCCGAAATCGAAGGCGACAACATGAAATTTTGGCGTGATCTGCACGCCATGGCCCGAGCCGAGCTGCCACTCGGTCTGGGTCCATTCGTAGGCGTGCTTGACCGACACCACCCTGGCCAGGTCGAGGCCGTCCATGCTGGGAGCAGCCTTGGCCGTGGCCACCGCTGTGTCGATGGCCGCCTGGCTCATTGCCTGGCCGGCTGGCAGCGCCAGGATGCAGCCGTTTTGCGCGCCGTGCAGGCGCAGATGGCGCGTCAATTGCCGGGTGTCGATGCCGGCAATCGCCACGATGCTTTCACGCACCAGGTACTCGGCCAGCGTCATCGAGGCGCGAAAGTTCGACGCGATCAGCGGCAGGTCCTTGATGATCAGGCCGGCGGCGTGCACCTGGCTGGCTTCGACATCCTCGGCATTGATGCCGTAGTTGCCAATGTGCGGATAAGTCAGGGTGACGATCTGCTGGCAATAGCTCGGGTCGGTCAGGATTTCCTGGTAGCCGGTCATGGCGGTGTTGAACACCACTTCGCCGGTGGTCGAGCCGGCAGCGCCAATCGAGTTGCCGATGAAAACGGTGCCGTCGGCAAGCGCCAAGATGGCGGGCTGGGCTGGTGCGGGGGTTCCCTGTAGAGACAAGAGCACTGGGTTCTCCGGTTGATGTCGGTTCGCCCAAGCGTGCACAGAAGAGCGTCTTTTTCGGACGCTTGCAGGCGGCTTTTGTGGATGGGGTAGGCTTTTTGTGCGCTTGGGCGAAGCTGTGTTTTGAAAAGCCACTGATTATATCGCCCCCACGCTTGTCGCTTCGCGTACTGCGCTGCCCCCCGAGGGGGCCGCTGCGCCTGCGGCCTGGCGAAGCCAGTTCCGCGGCCCTGGCTTGAAAATTCGCAGCTCTGCTGCTCAGCTATTTGAAAAACCAGATCAGCGAGCTTGCATAGAGACCGAACTCGCATAGAGGCAAATAGCGGCAGCAGCGGCCACATTCAGCGACTCCTCGCCGCCGGGCTGGTCGATGCGCATCTGCAGGCAGGCCCGGTCCATCAACTCGCGGCTCACGCCCTGCCCTTCGTGGCCCAGGGCCCAGGCGCAGGGCATGGGCAATTTTTGCTGATGCAAAAAACTGCCGTGGTGCGAACTGGTCACGACAATCGGCACCGTCAGCGCGGCCAGGGCGTCGGGCTCGACGCCTTCGATCAGGCGCAGCGCAAAATGCGCGCCCATGCCGGCGCGCAGCACCTTGGGCGACCACAGCGCCGCCGTTCCCTTGAGCGCAATGACCTGGCCAAAGCCAAAGGCCGCCGCGCTGCGCAGGATGGAGCCGACATTGCCGGCATCCTGCACCCGGTCCAAAATGACCGACGCCGCGCCGGGCTGGAGTTCGGGCATGGCGGGCAGCTCCATCACGAAGCCCATGCGCGCCGGCGATTCCAGGCCGCTGATCTCGGGCAGCAGCGCATCGGCAATCACGATGTTTTTCATAGCTGCTTGTACCCACTGGGCTTGCGCCAGGGGCCAGAAAGACTCTGAAAACACAGCCATCACCGGCTTCAGGCCTTTGGCCAGCGCGGCGCGGCACAGGTGGTCGCCCTCCAGCCAGATGCGCCCCTGCTTGCGGTAAGCGGTGTTGTCCTGCGACAGGCGGTGCAGGTCCTTGACCAGCAGGTTGTCGCGTGACGAAACATGCGTGACGGGAACAGAAAAGCCGCCGCTCATCGCAGCACCCCGGCCACCGGCGCGAACGAGCGCCGGTGCTGCGGACAAGCACCATGCTGGCGCAGCGCGGCCAGGTGCGCCGCCGTGCCATAGCCCTTGTGGCCGGCAAACCCGTACTGCGGAAACTCCAGGTCGTACGCGCCGCACCAGCGGTCGCGGTACACCTTGGCCAGGATGGAGGCCGCCGAAATGGCCGGAACAAGCGCATCGCCCTTGACAATCGCCTCGGCCAGGATCAGCAGCCGGGGCAGCTGGTTGCCATCGACCAGCACCTTGGCCGGCTTGAGCCGCAGGCTTTCCACCGCCCGCTTCATGGCCAAGAGGGTCGCCTGCAGGATGTTCAGGCGGTCGATTTCTTCCACCGTCGCCAGCGCGATCGAGCAGCACAGGGCCTTGGCCTGGATTTCGTCATAGAGCTTTTCGCGCCGCAGGGCGGTGAGTTTCTTCGAATCCGCCAGGCCGGCGATGGGCTTAGACGGGTCCAGGATGACGGCTGCCGCCACGACCGGCCCGGCCAGTGGCCCGCGGCCGGCTTCGTCCACGCCGGCGGTCAAGCCGGGCGCGTCCCACAAAAAAACGGTTTGCTCAGATTTCAAAAATTTTCTCGATTGCATCGGTGGCCAGTTGGCGGGTGTCTTGCTGCAGCTCGTCATGCAGCTGGGTGAATCGCTGCTCGACAGCCCTGAATTTTTCCGGGGCCGCCGATTTGGCGTCGATCCATTCGAGCAGCGCCTCGGCCAGCGCTTCGGGCGAGGCCGCATCCTGAAGCAGTTCAGGCACGACAAAATCGCGGCACAAAATGTTCGGCAGGCCCACCCAGGGCTGCAGCTGCTTGCGCCGCATGATCTGCCAGGACAGCCAGTGCATGCGGTAGGCAATCACCATCGGCCGCTTGAACAGCGCGGCCTCCAGCGTGGCCGTGCCGCTG
Source organism: Polaromonas sp. (assembly GCA_014376885.1). Classification (GTDB taxonomy): domain Bacteria; phylum Pseudomonadota; class Gammaproteobacteria; order Burkholderiales; family Burkholderiaceae_C; genus Polaromonas. The sequence continues at coordinate 224 of JACMQR010000307.1, read as the reverse complement.
GCGATCAGGGTGACATCGCAGGCTGCCAGCACGGTGTGCGACTGGCCTTCGACGATTTCTACGGCAGCCCGAACGCCGGCTTCACTGGCCAGCTGCTCGATCCGGCTTTTCAGCGCAGGAATCGCCGGAACTATGAATTTGATAGCTGGATGCGCCCGCAGAACAAGCGCTGCAGCCTGAAAGAATCGCAAGGCAAGGTACTCGATTTCCGATTTCCGGCTGCC
>JACMQR010000306.1 GCA_014376885.1 Polaromonas sp. | reverse complement strand
TCTTGGCCTACGTCCGCAGTGATCTGTTCTACTTTAATTTTTTCTCCAGCAGCAACTTTGTATTGTTTGCCGCCGGTTTTTATGACCGCGTACATGTAAACCCTCGTAAATTGAGTTCTGCGGACGGATTTCCACAGAGCCAAAGATTCTAGCATTGTGCTTAAAAAATGTACAGCATGTCCTGGTTGGATGCGGCTTTGGCATTTCTGCGGCGGAGCTGACTTTCTATAATGCCTACTTATTCAAACTCTGGATTTTCTTTGTCCGCCAACTCCTCCAGCACTGCTGCCGCGCTTGCCCTGATCGCCGATGACATGCGCGCCATGGATGCCGTCATTGCCCGACGGCTTGCATCCGACGTTCCGCTGGTGGGCCAGGTGTCGCAATACATCATTGCCGCCGGTGGCAAACGGCTGCGGCCCGCCCTGGTGCTGCTGATGTGCGGCGCGCTGGGCTACCACGGACCCCAGCGCTTGACCATCGCGGCGGTGGTGGAGTTCATCCATACCGCCACCTTGCTGCATGACGACGTGGTCGATGAATCGACGCTGCGCCGTGGCCGCTCAACAGCGAACGAAGTGTTTGGCAACCCCGCCAGCGTTCTGGTGGGTGACTTTCTGTATTCCCGGGCCTTTCAAATGATGGTGGAAGTGGGCGAGATGCGCATCTTGCAGACGCTGGCCGAAGCGACCAATGTGATTGCCGAGGGCGAAGTGCTGCAACTGATGAACATGCGCGACGCCAGCTTGACCGAAGACGGCTACTTGCGGGTCATCCGCTCCAAGACGGCCAAGCTGTTTGAAGCCAGTGCCCGGCTGGCCGCACTGCTCGCACAGTCTTGTGCTTCTGTGGAGCAGCGCTGTGCAGCCTATGGGCAGGCTCTGGGTACTGCGTTTCAGGTGATCGACGACGTTTTGGACTACGACGGCGATGCCCTGGAAATGGGAAAAAATCTGGGTGACGACTTGCGCGAAGGAAAAGTCACCTTGCCGCTGATCATTGCCATGCAGCGTGGCACCGAGGCGGAACGCTCGATCATTCGGCAGGCAATCGAAACCAGCGCAACTGGGCAGATGACGCAGATCATTGCCATCGTACAGCGCACTGGCGCCCTGGAGGCGACCCGGGATGCAGCCGCAGCAGAAGCGTTGCGGGCCCTTGACGCCTTGCAAACGCTGCCCCAGAACGCCTACCGGGCTGCCTTGGAGCAACTGGCTTCCCAACTGCTGGCCAGGCGCTCATGAGCCTGAGTTTGCAACGCGGCCGAGCATAGCCTGGCCGGACACTGGATTCGGGACGCAAAAACCGAAGGCCCGAATCTTCCAAACCCGCCGGCCAGATTTTCGCCGGAGCGGGTGACGGCGGCTTTGCGGTGGCTGTAAAGTCAGCGTCAAAAAGCAGGCTGCCCGATAGCTCGCAGGTGTATCCAAAGCAAGTGCGCTGCTGCAATGTCTGCGGTCCGCGTCCTGCCATGCTGAATTAACCAGCGTTGTCAAAGCGCCTTATTGAAAACCTCATGGATTTCGTTTGGCAATTTCATTGCCAAGATACCCGCCACCAACGGCGCCCGCAATCGTTGCCAGGGTCTTGCCATTGCCACCGCCTACTTGGTTGCCCAGCAAGCCTCCCACCACGGCGCCAACGCCAATGCCGATGGGGCTGTTTTGCGCAACCGGCGCCGGTTGCGGGTGGGGGTTGGCAGGCAAGGGCTGCGGGTATGCGGCTGCCTGAGGATTGGGCTGTCCAGGCGTTTGCGCAAGATAAGCCGGCCGATGCACAACGGTTTTGTGCTTCGCGCCATCATTGCGAATCTCCGGCGCCACTGCGGCTTGGCGTGCGTCTGGCTGAGCGGATGCAGCTAGCAGGGCCGCGGCGGAGGCCGGGACACTTGCCGGCGTGGCTTGCGATGCGGTAGCGGGCGCTGGGGTGGCGCGTGAACTTGGCAGCGCGCCGGTCATGGCTGCGATGCCTACGAGGCTGACCAGGATGACCGAAACTGCAGCGCCCGCCATCAAGGGGTGGATGCGTTTGAAGGGTTGAATAATTTCCATCACTGACTCCGGGTAAGGGGGATTTGCTGTTTCTTTCACATGTACAACGCGCAACTCCAGCGAAAAAGTGACGCAGAAGGTATTTCAGATGTAACAGAGTTCCGTTTGTTCAAAGCCAGTGGTTTTTCGCCGGTGCATGCCGCAGCCGCGGTCAAGCAGGTTCAGGCACTGCCGACAGGCCGGGGCCTGGGGTGAAGGTGGTGTCGGCAGATGCTCGAAGCACCGGCTTGACTGTCTGTTTGGCGCCACTAACCCGGTGTGGCGTTACCGGTTGCCAGGCCCGCCAGTTGTTTGCCAAAATCACGTGGAAGAAAAACAGCCTGCGCTGGACTGAAAGGACTGTCCTGGAAGGCCGTGACGGCCAGCGCCTCCCTAGCTGCGGAAAAAGCGACGCGCTGTCAGCAGCGCGCGGACTGGCCGGATGCGGGGATTTTTCCGGGATTTGATCTGTCAGGCACCGGCTTGACGCGCAAGGAGATGCAGTGAGATTTTTTGTCCGCGTTTGCGTGATGGCTGCCGCAACCGCTTTTTTGCCCGTCCATGCAGAAACGCTGCGCTGCAACGGCCATATCGTGGAAATAGGCGACTCCAGACTGTCGGTTCGCCGTCACTGTGGAGAGCCTTTGCTGCAGGACACCTATTGCGCGCCTGTTTACTACGCTCCAGGATTTCAGCCGGTGCCGGACATCTGGGCCCGCGCCGTGGTTCCCTGTTTGGTGGTGGATGAATGGCTGTACGACCGAGGCCCGGGCAACCTGGCTGCAACCGTGCGCCTTCGAGCGGGCGCGGTGCTGTCGATCACCTATGGCGACCGGGCAACGCCGTGAAGCCGGTTTTCCGCCTCAAATGCCTGCCTGGCCTTTGTGCAGCAGCTGCCAGCCGGCCTTCAGCTTGAACGCAGAGCCTTGCCCTGCCCCCTTTTTCCCCTCAGCGCCTGCCAACGAGGTACTCAACGCCCCGAGGGCCATATTGCTCCAAATGGGGGGTGCCGGCCGCCAGATGAAACACCTGGCCCGCCCGATAGCACTGCTCTGCGCCTTGCACGTTCAAAACCAGCTCACCTCTGAGAATGAGCGCTTTTGCCTCGAAAGGGTGGGCATGCAGGCCAAGAAACCCACCCGGCTCCCGCGTCACTGTGACCGTTTCCTCAAATCCTTCGGCGGCAAGGATGTCCATAAAAGCTTCGCGTTCCATGTTGGCAGTCTCCAGGTTGGGGGATTCACAAACAGTATGACATTGCTTGTTAGATCGACAACACGGCATGATGAAAATCTAACGGTGGCGCTTCGTCAGGCACCAGGTTTACTGGATATACATACAGCATCAAATCGAATCCAATGCTCGCCGCCGCCCACTGTAAGAAAGCACCAGACTCTTCACGAGAAAATGCCCCGCATCGAGGCGCGGGCCTGACGCAGCTTTCAAGCCACCGGGCAACAGCGGTCTGGCGAGGCACTGACAGGGTCAGTCAACGGCATCACCCAGCGCGGCGACGACAAGGCGTTTGCCGTCGCCATCTTCAAGCGGATCAAGGGCTTCGCGGAATACGGCTTTACGCCCTCGCATGCCGCCTCGTTCGCACTGCTGGTCCAGGCCAGCGGCTGGATCCAATGCGCTGAGCGGATTGCTCGGGCCTTTCCTACGGCGCGATCCGGTGGCGCTTTTTTTCGTCCGGCAAGCTGCTGCACCAGAAAAACGGCCGCATGGTCCAGACCTGCGGCATCGTCACCTTGCGCCAGCAGCCGCAAACCGCCGGTGGAACCGTGTCTGTATCGCTGAAAGACGAGGGCGGCGCCATCCAGGTGATCGTCTGGAAGCGGGTTCGGGAACGACAACGCCAGGCGCTGCTGGCGTCCATCCTGCTGGGCGTTTATGGCAAATGGCAGTCTGAAGACGGCGTGCGCAGCCTGGTGGCGCAGCAGCTTGTCGACCTCAGCAGCTGGCTCGGAAAACTGGCAACGCCCAACCAGGACTTCGAATGACAAGGCAGCGCGCCCCTGCCTTGGTCACCCGCCCGGCGGCTTACCGTACCAACTGGTTGAGCTGGATGATAGGCAGCAGCACAGCCAGAACGATCAGCATGACCACCAGGCCCATGGCCACGATCAGCAGCGGCTCGAGCAGGGTTGCCAGCTGCAATGCGCGGCGCTGCACCTCGGTGCCGAGCTGGCGGGCCGCACGGTCCAGCATCACCGGCAACTGGCCGGTTTGCTCGCCCAGGCGGGCAAACATGCTGAGTAGCCCCGGAAAGCGCTTTTTGTGCGCGATTGCCGACGCCAGTGGCGTGCCTTCGCGCACCAACACCAGCGCGTCGAGCGCATCGGCGCGCATGGCCCGATTTGACAGCGTGTCGGCCGCCGCCTGCAGGGCCTTGAGGATGGGCACGCCAGCGCCAGCCAGCATGGCCAGGGTGCTGGCAAAACGGGCCGCGTTGTAGCCCCGGGAAAGCTTGCCCAGAATCGGCAGTTTTAGCCAAAAAGCATCGAATTTTTCGCGAAAGGGCGCGCTTGTCCACGCCAGGCGAAAGCCGCCAGCCAGGGCAATGAGCACCAGCAGCATCAGCCCGCCCTGGTTGCGGACAAAGCTGGCCAGCGCCAGCATGATCACGGTCAGGACCGGCAGCGCCCGCTTGCTGCCGGCGAAAACCTGGGCCACCTGCGGCACGACATAGCCGAGCAGGAACATCACGATGACAACGGCCACCAGCGTCACGATGGCCGGGTACAGGGCCGCGCCGACCAGCTGAGACTTGAGCTCCTGGCTTTGCTCCAGGTCGTCGGCCAGCCGCTCCAGCACCAGTCCCAGGTTGCCGCTGTGCTCGCCCGCGCCCACAACAGCGCAGTAGGTGTTGGAAAATTCTCGCGGGTGCTGGGCCAGCGCAGTGGCAAACGGCGTGCCGCCGTTGACCTCGGCGCGCAGGTTGGCCACCAGATGGCGCTGGGGAATATTTTCGGATTCGTCTGCCAGGGCCGTCAGCGCGCGCTCCAGCGGCAGGCCCGACGTCACCAGGCCGGCGATCTGCCGCGTCCAGACGGCCAGCGCCGTGGCGTTGAACACGCGCTTGCGCCACAGCGTGGTGTTCCAGCCCGACGTGCTCGCCTGCCGGGCGCTACCGACTGCGGCGCCGACATGCGACACCGCAAGCGGTACCAGCGCCTGCGCGCGCAGCATGCTGCGCGCCGAGCGCACGGTGTCCGCTTCGATGATGCCCTTGCGGGTGGCGCCATCGGCGGTCAGGGCTTCAAACGAATAAGCGGGCATAAAAGTTCTCGTTAACGCCCAGCGGCCGCAATGCCAGGGATGCAGGCGCAGCGCAGTACGCGAAGTGGGGAGCGTGTGGGCTTTTCTGCCCAAGCAGGGGCCGTGGAACCGGCTTTGCCGGGCCACAGGCGCAGCGCCCCCTCGGGGGGCAGCGAACCACACGAAGAGGGGAGCATGGGGGCCATACCTAGTCCCTCGTCACCCGCACCAGCTCTTCGCGCGTGGTGATGCCCGCCTGCACCAGCCGCTCGCCATCGTCGCGCATCAGCGTCATGCCGTTTTTAAGACCCGCTTCGCGCAGCTCTGCTTCAGCGGCCTGGTGGTGAATCTGCGCCCGGATGGCGTCGTTGGTGGCCAGCAGCTCGAACACGCCGGTGCGGCCCTGGTAGCCAGTCTGTCCGCACACCTGGCAGCCGGCGCCCTGGCAATGCACGCACACTTTGCGCACCAGCCGCTGAGCCAGCACGCCGAGCAGCGACGAGCTGAGCAAAAACGGCTCGATGCCCATGTCGGTTAGCCGGGTCACGGCGCTGGCCGCGTCGTTGGTGTGCAGCGTGGCAAGCACCAGGTGACCGGTCAGCGAGGCCTGGATGGCGATCTGCGCGGTTTCAAAGTCGCGGATCTCGCCAATCATGATCACATCGGGGTCCTGGCGCAGGATGGCGCGCAGCGCCTTGGCAAAGTCCAGATCGATCTTTGGATTGACCTGAGTCTGGCCGACGCCCGCCAGCTCGTACTCGATCGGGTCTTCCACCGTCATGATGTTCTGGCGCCGGGTGTCAAGCCGCTCCATGGCGGCATACAGCGTGGTGGTCTTGCCCGAGCCGGTCGGCCCGGTCACCAGGATGATGCCGTGCGGCTGGGCCACCAGGTGCTCGAAGCGCGACAGTACATCGCCCTGCATGCCAACGGCTTCCAGGTTCAGCCGGTCGCCGCTTTTGTCCAGCAGGCGCAGTACGGCGCGCTCGCCATGGGCGCTGGGCAGGGTGCTGACGCGCACGTCTACCGCCCGGGTGCCGATGCGTAAGCTGATGCGGCCGTCCTGCGGCAGTCGCTTTTCGGCAATGTCGAGCTCGGCCATGATCTTCAGGCGCGAGATCAGCGCCGCGTGCAGCGCGCGGTTGGGCTGCACCACATTGCGCAGCGAGCCATCGACCCGGAAACGCACGGCCGAATGGCGCTCGTAGGGCTCGATGTGGATGTCGCTGGCGCCGTCGCGCGCGGCCTGCGTCAAGAGCGCGTTGAGCATGCGGATGATGGGCGCGTCGTCGGACGTTTCCAGCAGGTCCTCGATGGCTGGCAGCGCCTGCATCATGCGCGACAGGTCGACATCGCTTTCGACCTCGCTGATGACCGTGGCGGCGCTCGACTCGCTTTGCGCGTAGGCCGCGCTGATACGCTGGCGCAGCAACTCGGGCGCCTCGACGCTGATGTGCTGCACCTCGAACTTGCGCATCACCTCGCTCACCGCACTGGCAACTTCGGGCGTGTCAAAGCTGTGTAGCCACAGCGTCAGGTCGCCGCCGAAGTCTTCCAGCAGCAATTGCTGGCTGCGGGCAAACGCATAGGGCAGGGGGTACTGGGCGGGCTGCAGCATGCTCAATTTCCGCCTTTGATGGGGGGCGGCTCTGGCTGAACCGGCTGAACAGGGGGCAAGGGCACTTCAATCACCGACCTGGCCGGCACCAGCGGGGGCAGGACCGGCGCCTCGTTGACCGGCACCAAGCTGCTGCCAAGCGGCTGCGCCTGCTGTTGGCTGGTGCGCATCGACTCGTAGCGGTCCATCGACAGTGAATTGGTGGCCGCGCCGTCGCGCACCACCACCGGCCGCAAAAACACCATCAGGTTGGTTTTCTTGCGGCTGCGGCTTTCGGACTTGAACAGGTTGCCCAGCACCGGCACGTCGCCCAGGCCGGGAACCTTGTCCTGGTTGCCGGCGTACTCGTCCGACAGCAGCCCGCCCAGCACGACAATGGCGCCGTCCTCGACCAGCACATTCGATTCAATCGAGCGCTTGTTGGTGATCAGGCCGGTGACCGAATTGACCGAGCCGGGCTGTACGCTGGAGACCTCCTGGAAGATCGCCATCTTGACCGTGCCGTTTTCGCTGATCTGCGGCTTGACCCGCAAGGTCAGGCCGACGTCCTTGCGCTCGACGGTCTGGAACGGGTTGACGCTGCCGTTGCTGCCGCCGGTGTTGGTGAACTGCCCGGTCACGAAGGGCACGTTCTGTCCGATGATGATCTTGGCCTCCTCGTTGTCCAGTGTTAGCAAGTTGGGCGTGGACAAGATGTTGCCAGCGCCCGAGGTCTGCAGGAAGTTGGCCAGAAAACCCAGGAAATACACGCCGTTGCTGCGCGCTGCCACGCCCAGGTTCAGGCCGGGGCCGGGCGCCACCGCAGCACCGGCAGTGCCGGCCTGCGTCGCCAGGTTGATGATGTTCTTGCCGCCAGCGCCAAAGTTGGTGCCGAGCAGTCCGATCAGGTTGTCGCCCCGGCCGCCAAGGGGCCCCTGCCACTGGATGCCGAACTCGGCCGCCTTGTCCATGTTGACCTCGGCAATCAGGCTTTCCACATAAACCTGCGCGCGCCGGGCGTCGAGCTTTTCAATGACCGCGCGCAGCTGTCGGTACTGCGGCTCGGAGGCGGTGATGATCAGCGAGTTGGTCGCCGGGTCGGCCTGGATCTGCCCGCCGGTGGACGGACCGGCGCTGGGGGTGATCGGAGTGGTGGCCGCACTGCTCTGGCCACCGGCGCCGAGCCCGCCGGGGGAGCCCGAAGTCTGCGTGAGAGGCGAATTGGGGTTCTGGGGCATGGCCTGGCCGGCCGCGCCGCCGCTGGAGGTTGCGGTCATGGCGGCGCGCAAAACGGTTGCCAGTTTGGCGGCGTCGGCGTTTTTCAGGTACACGACATAAATATTGCCGGCGTCGCCATTCGGGCCGCTCAGCGTTGGCGTGTCCAGGCTTTTCAACAGCGATTTCACCAGCTCAAGGCGCGCGCCATTGGCGGCACGAACGATCAGGGAATTGCTTCGGGGCTCGGCGATCACGGTCGTCCGGTAGCTGGCTTCCGTCGTGCCGACCACGCCACCGGCGCTGTTGTCGAGCAGCCGGGTCAGCAGCGGCGCCAGGTCGGTGACCGAGGCATAACGCACCGGAATCAGTTCGACATCGGTGGCGTTGGCCACATCGAGCGCGCTGATGATGCGCCCCAGGCGGTTCAAGTTGTCGGCATAGTCGGTGATGACCAGCGAGTTGTTGCCCGGATTGACATTGATGGTGTTGTTCGGGCTGATCAGCGGGCGCAAGATGGGCAGCAGGTTGTTGGCATTTTCAAAGCTGAGCTTGAAAATCGTTGTGGCAATCTGGCCGCCGCCGGCCGGCACATTGGTTGACACCGCGCCGCCCTGCAGCTTGGCATCGGCTTCGGGAACAATCTTGTCCAGGCCGGCCGCACTGACCACGGTGAAGCCTTGCAGGCGCAGGATCGCCAGGAACTGGCTGTAGGCGACTGCCGGGCTGACAGCGCGCTCGGTTGTCAGGGTGATGGTGCCCTTCACGCGCGGGTCGACCACCACATTGCGGCCTGTCAGCGTGGCCATGGTGCGGGCCACGGCATCGATGTTGGCATTGACAAAGTTCAGCGTGATGGCTTCGCCCCGCTGCGCCTGGGGCGCGGGTGCCGCACCCTGCGGCTGGGCCAGTAAATTTGAAGAAAAAAGGCCCGATCCGCACGCCAGCAGGGCGCTACCAGCTATTGAAAAAATAGCAAGTTGTCGTTGGGAAGCGTTTGGATGTTTCATGCGGCGTTAACCCACTTTGATGACGGCCGTCGCGCCGTTGCGCCGCCCGATGATGTTCAAAAGATTCGAGAGCGCATCGATGCTCCCGGGCGTAGCGCTGGCAGCGCCGTCAAACCGCAGGCGCTGGTCAACCCATTGGCCTTGCCCGGTGAGCACAAGGCTGCCTTCCAGCGTGTTCAGCTGTAGTGTGGAAGGATTTCCGCCCTGCAGCAACAGCCGGTAGCTACCCATGGGCTGCAAGGTGGACAGGCGGGAGGAAATTTGCAGGGCGTCGAGTTGCAGGCGGCCCGCCAGGCTGAGCTGGCCGTGCTGCCAGCGGGCATTGAAGTTCTGGGTGGACGCGGCCAGCTCGCCTTGCGCCTGCACCGTGTTCCAAGGGGTGCCCAGGCCCGCCAGCAGTCCGGCTGGCCAGCGCGACTGGCTGTCGGACAGGGCCAGTTGCACACCGCCCCAGCCGGCCGGCTTGGCGGTTACCTGCAGGGCTTGCTGCAGGCAGCAGCCGGCGTTCAATTCAAGGCTCAAGCCGCCCCAGGCCGGGCGGATACGCCAGGTCAACGGGCCGGGCAACGCCATGCCATCGCGGCTGCCCGCGCCGCCTGAAAACACCAGTTGCGCCGAACCCTGCCAGAAGCTGCCGCGTGGTGCGACCAGCACGACCTGCTCGCTGCTGGCCTGCTTGATCAGCGCGGCCAGCCAGCGGGCCGGGGCAAATACGCCAATGGCCAGCACCAGTCCGGCGCAGGCCCCGGCCACTGACCAGCGCCAGGGGGACGAGGCGGGATTTTGGGCGGCAAAAAGGCGCTGCTGCATGGTCTTCCAGCTAGCGGGCCGGCAGGCCCATCACCAGCACACCGCTCCAGACCGGACCGGCGGCTGCCGTGCCGCGCACCAGCCGGGCCTCGACCAAAAAGGAGCGGGCATTGACGCGCGCCTGTACCAGCCACTGGGCCAATGCCTCTGGCGAGGCGTCCTTCAGGGTCACGCTGGCCCGGTCGCCTGCCATGGCCAGCTGGGCGCTGGCCCCCAGCGTCTGCTTGGTGGCAGCGCTCAGGGCGCGCACCGCCTCGTCAAAACCCAGTGCCGGCTGCTTTTCGATCGCCTGGGCTTGCGCCTGCATGGCCTGCATCTGCTGCATCTGCGCCTCCAGCGCCCTGGTTTGCGCCTCGGCGGTGTGCAAGGTGGCCAGTCCGGGCGCCAGGCTGAACTGCCAGACCACGAAGGCCAGCAGCACCAACGCCGCCAGCCTGAACAAATTTTTCTCGCGCCCGGGCAAACGGGCCCAGTGCGCGCGCAGCGGCTCCAGCGCAGAAACCAGACTCATCGAAAACGCTCCTCTTTCATCAGCAGGCCGTCGGTCTCCGGGCGCACCCTGTAGCCCTGGGGCTGCAGCGCGGCAGTCATGGCAGCGATTGCGGGGGGCGATGAATCAAGGCCTTTCAGGCGCAGTTCTCCAGCGCTGAAGTCAATGGCCGAGGGTGCTGGCATGCCGGGCGCGGAAGCCTTGAAATTGACCAGCATGGTTTCCATGTCGGCGCCAGAGGCTGCGCCATTGCGCCGTTGCAGGTCAGCCAGGCCGCGCGCCATCTGCAGCGGCGGGTCCACCACCACCCGGATGTCTGGAAAGGTGGCGGTCAGCAGGTTTCGCAGGCCGGCGCGCTGGGCGGCCAGCGCCGACTGTTCTTTCCAGGACCAGGCCTGAAGGCCCACCAGATTGACGGCCACCAGGGCGAGGGCCGCCCAGCGCGCAGCACGCCAGCGCGGCGCCCGGAACAGCGAGGAGAGCGTGGCCGACAGGTGCTTGCGAGTCCGTGTACCGCGGGTGTAGCGCAGGTCGAACTGCGCCAGGTCCCAGCCGGACTGGGTCGCTGCCAGCCAGCGCTCGGGCGCGGTTTGCAAGGTGGCCGGGCGGTTGAAAAAATGCTCTGCCAGGGCAGCAGCGCCGGGTTCGGCCAGCACTGGGGAATCTTCGGGCCAGGCGATCAGGGCGGCGCTTGCGACCGACAGGGGCAGCAGGCTCACACCGTCCGGTCCGGTCACGATCAGCCGCGCCTGGTCGGCCATGCCGGTGACATGCAGCGACATGCCGCCGGACGCATCGCCAAGCGGCGGCGCCAGCTCGGGAACAATGCGCACGACCGGCCGCCCGGCCTGCACCAGGGCGGCCAGCCAGGCGTGCAGCCAGTCCCGGTCGCAGGCCGCCACCCACACGGCTTCATTGGCTGCGGGCTGCGGCTCGATGGCAAAATGCAGCTGGCTGGTTTCGTCCAGCACCCGCTCTTCCAGAAGGCCGTCCAGTACGGCTCTGAGCCGCGCCATGCCGCCCTCCTGGAATAGGCCCGCCTTCAAGGCGCCCCTGGGCAAGGTGATGCGGTGCCATGACAGGCGGCCGACCGGAACGACCGCCACGATCTGCGCGCCGGCCGGCGCGGGCAGCAAGGCCGCAGGCGACTCAAAGGCGCGCGAAACGCTGCGTTCGTCCTCGCTCAGGAGACCTTCGCAAAGTGTGGCGGCGCCGGGAAACTCCCGGGGGAGGGTGACGATCAGAAGGGTCATATTGGCTTTTGAAAGTTCATTGTAGGGGTGCGCCGGGTTACCTCCTCACGCTGCCCCGGTCGCGCCACAAGGTCCTCACCTCGAGCCCGTTGCGCTGCACCACCGAATGCTCTTCCACCACCGTCTGGTCCAGCCGCAGGCGTCCCTGAACCTCGAAAAAACGCGAGCTGATGGCGTGCTGGGTGTCGCTCAGCGGAACCGTCATCTGGCCCAACTGCGCGGCTGCATCCGCCAGCGTCTTGAAATGGCTGGCCTGGCGCAGGCTCACCAGCCGCTGGGCCTGCGCCATGTCCAGTGACGGGATGCAGGCCGACAACACGCTGGCGCTGGCGGTGTTGAGATTGACCGGGGTGCGCTCGGGCAGCAAGGTGATGTACGGCCGCAATACACTCAGGCTGCGCTCTGACAGGCCCAGCCAGACCAGCTGTTCAACCCGTTGCGGCATCAGGGGCGCCTGCGGCAGGCCCGCATTTTCAGGGCTGGCGTCCAGCGCCATGCGCAAGTTTTCAGCCAGCGCCAGCAACTCGGCCGGCGGCAACGTCAGCATCTGGAACAGTTTTGCAAATGCCTTGAGCCAGGGCTCGGACACCTTGCCGTCGAGATCCACCAGATTGGTGACATTCAGGCGTCCCTGCAGGTCGGTGATCTGGCCGGACAAAAAGGTTTGCGAAGCGCCGGCATCGTCGTCCGGCTGGCTTTTTTTGTCAGCGGCCAAAAAAGTGGACAGCCGGGCTTCTTCAAGCGGCACCGCCCAGGGTTCGGACAGGTAGTCGGCACCGCCCGAACGGGCGTCCTCGCGCAGGATCAGGCGCGCCCAGTCGAGCGCGCCGGTCAGCAGCCAGAGCGACTGCACCCGCGACCGCTCGGCAGCCTCGATTTCGACGCTGCGCCATTGCTGCCACAAGGCGCCCGAGGCCAGACTGGCCACCATGGCCACCGTCAGCATGGCGGTGAGCAGGGCCGCACCGGCCTGGCGCGCTGATCTTTTGCCAGGCCCGGCGCTGCAACCCGCCGTGCCACCGGCAGTCGCTCTCATGACGGGGTGCGCGCCAGCGCCGGACGCACCCAGTCGTGCGTGATGAGGCCGTTGATGGCCTGCCCGGGCGGCAGGGTCAGCACCAGCCGGACGCCATCAGGCAGCGCCAGATCAGCATTTTCCGGCGGCGGAGCGCGCTGAACCCGGCCCTCGGGTGCGTTGGCCGTGTTTCCCGGCCCAAGGCCGGCCGGCGCGCTGGTGTTGTCGCTGGACAGGGGGTTGGTCCAGGCATTGCCGCGAAAATAGTAGATTTGCCATTGCGCCAGCGGCGTGATGCGGACTTCGTCCTTTTTTTCAGCAGCGCCCGGGTTCTGGGCCCACTGGGCGGCGCGGCCCCAGGCGATTTGCAACTCGTTTCTGGAAAACTGCGGCGGCGACTGCCAGCGCAGCCACTGGTCAGTGCCGTCGACATTGCGCCGCGCCCAGGCCACCACCACCAGGCCGTCCCCGGGCAGGACGGTGCTGCGGCGCACCAGCCGGAGCCCACGGCCGTCCCAGTCCAGGGTCTTTGTCCGTGGCAGCGGCATCAGCGCATCCAAGTCTGCAGACCATTGCGTCAGGCCGGCCTGCAATGTCAGCACCGCGTCGGCGCGCTGCTCAATTTGCGACTGGGCCCGCACCATGCCGTCGAGCCCGCGCCAGCTGAGGCCGGCCATCACCGCCATCGCGGCCAGGGCCACCAGCAGCTCGATCAGCGTGAAGCCCCGGATGCGGCCGGGATAACGCCCGCGCCATTCAGTGGCCAGCGTGCGCGTCCCTCTGCCCCAGCCGGGGTTGCGGGACCGGCTTTGCCGGACCGCAGGCGCAGCGGCCCCCCCGGGGAGGCATCCTTCGACAGGCTCACGACGAACGGGAGGGGGTAGGGCGCATAGGGGCAAGCATCCCCCAACAGCAGGGGCCGCGGGACTGGCTTTGCCAGACCGCAGGCGCAGCGCCCCCTCGGGGGGCAGCGAACCACGCGAAGCGGGGAGCGTGGGGGCCACTCAGTACCGTCCCACAATGGTGGAAAGCGCCAGTATCCGGGCGTCACCGTCAAGCACCTGCGCCTCGACCCGCAGAAAATTGGGATTCGGCGTGGGCTGCACCCACAGCCTCAGCGCCAGATTGCGCCCGGCCTGCTCGCAGTTGCTGGTGTTGTCGCCCACGGGCGGCATCTGCCGGGACAAGCGCATGTTGACCAGCGCGTTTTCCGCGCACAGGTGGGCCAGCAGCAGATCGGACTGGCGTTCTGCATTGCGCGTCAGCGAGCCGGTGGCGCGCACGCCGGCGGCCAGTGCCACGGCCACGATGCCCAGCGCGACCAGCACCTCGATCAGCGTGAATCCCCGAACGCCAGGGCGCCTGGAACGGCTTTGACGCATCACGGCGCCCCGTCCGTCACCATCGCAAAAGGCCGGATGCCATCGGTGGCCAGGGCCAGGCTACGCGCTGGCTGAGAGATCGACACCAGGCGAATTTGTTGCGGGCCGATGACCGGTTCGGGGCCCAGCAGCACGGCTGCAGCGCCGGCCACCCGGACATCCTGGCCCAGCCAGGTGGTGGGGAAAGCCGAGCCGCCTGTGAGTCCTTCGAAGGCGAACCCGTTGGGAGTAGGACGCCAGCGTACCGGAGTGGCTGTCAGGCGCGACTGCACCCGCGCCGCATCGAGCAGCACCGCCAGCCGCTGCGCTTCGCGTTCCAGCGCCGTCCCCGACGAATCGCGCAGCGCCAGCCCCACGCCGGCTGTGGCAATGGCCATGATGGCGACCACGATCAGCAGCTCGATCAGCGTGAAGCCGGCCTGGCGAATCCGGTGGCGAAGCGCACGGCGCGTAGCGACAAGCGCAGGGGTAACAGGATTCCAGGCCAGCCAGGGCCGCGAAACCGGCTTCACCAGGCCGCAGGCGCAGCGGCCCCCTCGGGGGGGCAGCGCAGCACACGAAGTGGCGAACGTGGGGGTTAATACTTTAGTCCCAGCTGCCAATGTCCGCATTTTTGCCCTCGCCGCCTGGCTGTCCGTCGGCACCCAACGACATCACATCAATTTCCCCCTTGATGCCTGGGTTCAGGTACTGGTAGGGCCGGCCCCAGGGGTCGTTGGGAAGCTTGTCCAAATAAGATTTCCAGTTGGTCGGAATCGGCCCGGTGGTCGGCCTGGCCAGCAAGGCTTGCAAACCCTGTTCGGCAGTGGGGTAGCGCTGGTTGTCCAGCCGGTAGAGCTTGAGCGCCTGCATCAGGTTGTTGACATCGGTTTTCGCCGCCGTGGCGCGCGCGTCATCGGCACGCTCCAGCACATTCGGCACGATCAGCGCCGCCAACACGCCGATGATCACCAGCACGACCATCAACTCGATCAGGGTGAAGCCGGCAGACAGGCGTCGCCGGGTGGACAGTAAGAAATGGTTGTGCTTGGTCATATGGTTCGTTCAATGATAATCCGGACATGCAGACAGATGTTTCTCGCCTATGGTTCAGCAGAATTGTGACATTTGCCATCTCCGCGCTGGCGGCTTCCAGTGTGGCCTACTGGGCTTTGAAGGACTGGGCGCGCCCGGCTGCGCTTACGGTGCCAGTCGCAGTGCAGCAGCCCGCCCCGGTCAATTCTCAGCTCGTGGCCCAGGCGCTTGGCGGCGGCGGCGCTCCGGTGGCGGCCCTGGTGAGTGCTGCCCCAGCTGCCAGCCGCTTTGGTTTGATCGGCGTGGTTGCCGGCGGCCTGCGCCGAGGCGCCGCCTTGATTTCGGTGGACGGCCAGGAGGCAAAGCCGGTCCGTGTGGGTAGCCTGGTGGACAACGACATGGTTCTGGAATCGGTCAATGGTCGCCAGGCCGTGCTGACTTCAGCGGCAGGCGCATCACCGAAAATCATCCTGGACATGCCCAAGCAGGGTGAATAGAGTTTCGTTTTGGCCGCCAGATCATTGTGAAGCGATGCCGTCATTGGCAAATTTTGCCAGTTTGTTATTTACACCGACCAAGCTGACTAAATGTTTTTTTGGCAGGCACTTTTACGAATACTTGCAACTGTAAACCACAGGTTAATGTGTTTCCCGATTTACACCTGGTAATCATTCAGCGATGATTTGGGTTTTGAGTTTGAACTGTTAACCATGCCAGATGTCGCCATTGCATTAAAAAATCCAGTTTTCACGGCTTTGCCCGGACTGGGCAGGGCATTGGTGGCGGCCGGCAAACTGGGTCAAAAAGCAGCCGAGGAAATTTTTCTTAAAGCCCAGGGCAGTCGAAACAGCTTTATTGCCGAGTTGACCGGCTCTGGCGCGGTGTCTGCCTTTGATCTGGCGCACATCATGGCCACGTCCTTTGCCGCGCCGCTGGTGGACATGGATGCCATAGACATTCACCGGCTGCCCAAGGCCTTGCTGGACACGAAAATCTGCCTGAGCTGCCGGATTGTCGTTCTGGGCAAGCGCAACAACCGACTGATCATTGCGACGGCCGATCCGTCCGATCAAAGCGCTGCCGAGCAGATCAAGTTTTCCACCCAGCTAGGGGTGGACTGGGTGATTGCCGAATACGACAAGCTGTCCCGGCTGATGGATGCTTCCCATGCCACTGCAGCGGACGCGCTGGAACAGATCGTCGGCGAAGAATTCGAATTCGACGAAGAGGTCTCCGAAGCGGCAGCTGCACAGGACAATGAAGCCGGCATCTCGGAGGTTGAAGACGCGCCGATTGTCAAATTCCTGCACAAGATGCTGGTGGACGCATTCAACATGCGCGCATCGGACCTGCATTTCGAGCCGTTCGAGCATTCCTACCGGGTCCGGTTTCGGGTCGACGGCGAGTTGCGCGAGATTTCATCGCCCCCGGTGGGCATCAAGGAAAAGCTGGCGGCGCGCATCAAGGTGATCTCCAAGCTGGACATTTCCGAGAAACGGGTGCCGCAGGACGGCAAGATGAAGCTCAAGATCGGTCCTGACCGGGTGATCGATTTCCGGGTCAGTACCCTGCCCACCATGTTCGGCGAAAAAATCGTCATTCGCATCCTGGACCCGAGCAGCGCCAAGCTCGGCATTGATGCGCTGGGCTACGAGCCCGAGGAAAAAGAGCGGCTGTTAGATGCCATCAAGCGGCCCTACGGCATGGTGCTGGTCACCGGGCCGACCGGCTCGGGCAAAACCGTGTCGCTCTACACCTGCCTGAACATTTTGAACACCGCCGGCGTGAACATTTCCACGGCAGAAGACCCGGCTGAAATTACCCTGCCCGGGGTCAATCAGGTCAGCATGAACGAAAAAGCCGGCATGACATTTCCGGTCGCGCTCAAAGCGTTTTTGCGCCAGGACCCGGACATCATCATGGTGGGCGAAATCCGGGATGTCGAAACGGCCGACATTGCCATCAAGGCCGCCCAGACCGGTCACCTGGTCCTGTCCACGCTGCACACCAACGACGCGCCGACCACGCTGACGCGCATGCGCAACATGGGTATTGCGCCCTTTAACATCGCGTCCAGCGTGATCCTGATCACCGCCCAGCGCCTGGCCCGGCGGCTGTGCCCGCATTGCAAAACCGCGGTGGACATTTCGCGCACCACCTTGCTGGACGCCGGATTCAGGGACGACGAGGTGGACGGCTCGTGGCAGCCATTTCATCCGGTAGGCTGCGCCAAATGCAACAACGGCTACAAGGGCCGCCTGGGCATCTACCAGGTCATGCCGGTTTCCGAAGAAATTCAGCGCATCGTCCTGCGTGACGGCAGCGCCATGGAAATTGCATCCCAGGCGCAACTCGAAGGCGTCAGGAGCCTGCGCCAGTCCGGTTTGCACAAGGTCAAGCTGGGAATGACCTCCATGGAAGAAGTTCTGGGTTGCACCAATGCTTGACCTGGCGCCCGCCCGAATCAAATCGGCTGCATCTTGCGCCACCTCCCCGGGCGGTGTGAACCCCGTCATTCAACAATAGGCACGGCATCATGGCAACCGCAGTATCCAAAGGCATCAAGGAATTCGTGTTCGAATGGGAGGGCAAGGACCGGGGCGGCAAGCAAGTCCGCGGCGAAATCCGGGCGGCGGGCGAAAACCAGGTCAAGGTGTCCTTGCGCAGGCAGGGGGTGATGCCGGGCAAGATCAAAAAACGCCGCATGCGCTCGGGCAAATCCATCAAGCCGCGCGACATTGCCATCTTCACCCGCCAGCTGGCCACCATGATGAAAGCCGGCGTGCCGCTGCTGCAGTCGTTTGACATTGTCGGCCGCGGCAATCCCAACGCCAGCGTGACCAAACTCCTGAACGATGTGCGCACCGATGTCGAAACCGGGACATCGCTGAGCGCAGCTTTTCGAAAATACCCGATGCATTTCAATGCGCTGTACTGCAATTTGGTGGAAGCTGGCGAAGCCGCCGGTATCCTGGAGTCGCTGCTGGACCGCCTGGCGGTGTACATGGAAAAGACCGAAGCCATCAAGTCGAAAATCAAGTCGGCCCTGATGTACCCGGCTTCCGTGGTGGTGGTGGCGTTCGTGGTGGTGGCGGTGATCATGATTTTCGTGATTCCCGCGTTCAAGGAGGTGTTTTCATCCTTCGGGGCCGACCTGCCGGCGCCTACCCTGATCGTGATGGCCATCAGCGAATTCTTTGTCGCCTACTGGTGGCTAATTTTCGGCGTGGTCGGCGGTGGCATCTACTTTTTCCTCCAGGCCTGGAAGCGCAATGAAAAAATGCAGAAGGTCATGGACCGGCTGCTGCTCAAGCTGCCGGTATTTGGCAGCCTGATCGAAAAATCGGTCATTGCCCGCTGGACCCGCACCCTGTCGACCATGTTTGCAGCGGGCGTGCCGCTGGTCGAAGCGCTGGACTCGGTGGGCGGCGCGTCAGGCAACTCGCTGTATGCCGATGCGACCGAAAAAATCCAGCAGGAGGTCTCAACTGGCACCAGCCTGACTGCGGCCATGGGCAATGCCAATTTGTTTCCCACCATGGTGTTGCAAATGTGCGCCATCGGTGAAGAGTCGGGTTCAGTGGACCACATGCTGGGCAAGGCGGCTGATTTTTACGAAGCCGAAGTCGATGAGATGGTGGCCGGCCTGTCCAGCCTGATGGAGCCGATCATCATCGTTTTTCTGGGCACCTTGATTGGCGGCATCGTCGTGTCGATGTACCTGCCGATCTTCAAGCTGGGCCAGGTCGTTTGACAGCATTGGCAACCAACCTCGACGCGGGGCTGCTTGCCGCGATCGCTGCAGTCCTGGGCCTGATCATCGGCAGCTTTCTCAATGTCGTCATCTACCGGGTGCCGAAAATGATGGAACGCCAGTGGGCGCTGGAATGCGCCGAACTGACCGGTGTGCCGGCTGCGCCGGCAGAAAAGCTCAATTTGCTGACGCCGCGCTCGCGCTGCTCCGGGTGCGGCCACCCGATCAGCTGGCATGAAAACATTCCGGTGCTGAGCTATGTTTTTCTGCGCGGCAAGTGCTCGGCTTGCGGCGCACCGTATGGAATTCGCTATCCGCTGGTCGAGGCCCTCACGGGCGGCTTGTTTTTCTTTTGTGTCTGGCGCTGGGGCTGGAGCATGACGGCGCTGGCCTGGTGCGGATTTTCAGCCACGCTGCTGGCCCTGGCGGCGATCGACTGGGACACCACCTTGCTGCCCGACGACCTGACGCTGCCGCTGATGTGGGCCGGGCTGGTGGCCGCGGCCGTGCAGTGGAACCCGGCGGTGGACCTGCCCACGGCGCTATGGGGCGCGGTGGCCGGCTACCTGTCCTTGTGGGCGGTGTACTGGGCCTTCAAGCTGGCCACCGGCAAGGACGGCATGGGTTACGGCGACTTCAAGCTGTTTGCCGCCCTGGGCGCCTGGTTTGGCTGGCCGGCGCTGGTGCCCATGATTTTGATGGCCTCGGTGATCGGGGCCATCGTCGGCATCGCGCTGAAGTTCTCCAGCGGCCTGCGCGAGGGCGGCTACATTCCGTTCGGGCCGTTTCTGGCCGGCGCTGGCTTTACCGCCCTGATTTTCGGGCCGCAGTCGATTCTGCGGGCTGTTGGCTTGTAGGCCCATGCGGCAACGGCTCCAGCGCATAGGCCTGACCGGCGGCATTGGCAGCGGAAAAAGCACCGTGGCCCGCGTTTTGGTGGCCTGCGGCGCGGCGCTGGTCGATGCCGACGCGATTGCACGCCTGCTCACCGCGCCCGGCGGAGCCGCCATCGGACTGCTGGCCCGGCAGTTCGGACCGCAAATCATCAGCGCAGAAGGCGCGCTGGACCGGGATCGCATGCGCCAGCTGGCCTTTGACGATCCGGCGCTCAAGCAACAGCTCGAGTCCATCATCCATCCGCTGGTCGGCCAGGAAGCTGTTCGGCAGGCCAGCCTGGCGGCGGCGGCAGGCCAGGCCTGCATCGTGTTTGACATTCCCCTTCTGGTCGAGTCCGGGCGCTGGCGCCAGCAGCTTGACCAAATCCTTGTGGTGGACTGCACCGGAGAGACGCAGATTGCGCGGGTCATGGCGCGCAATGGGCTGACACGCGCGGCGGTTGAAAAAATCATTGCAGCCCAGGCGAGCCGGGCGCGGCGGCTGGCTGCGGCCGATGCCTGCATTTGTAACGAGGGCTTGTCGCTGCCCGGGCTGGACCGGCTGGCGCGCCAGATGGCCGCAGGCTTCGGGCTATGATGACTGGACATCCCTTGAAGCCAGGAAACCCAGTTCCGTGATTCTTTACGAGCATCCCTTCAGCGAACGCATTCGAACCTACCTGCGGCTTGAGCATTTGTTCCTGCGCCTGGCCGAGCTGGTGAAGCGGGACAGCCCGATTGACCATCACCACGCGCTGGGAACCATTTTTGAAATCATGGATGTGGGCGCGCGCGCTGACCTCAAAACCGACGTCCTCAAGGACCTTGAAAAGCACAAGCAGTTGCTGAGCGGCTACCGCGGCAATCCGGTGATTTCCGAGCCCGTGCTTGACGACATCACGGCCCAGCTTGACAGCTGCTTTGCCAGCCTCAATGAACTGCCTGGCAAGGTCGGGCAGTCGCTGACCGAGAACGACTGGCTGATGAGCATCCGCAGCCGGGTGGGCATTCCGGGCGGCACCTGCGAGTTCGATCTGCCGGCCTACCATGCCTGGCGGCACCTGGGCAGCGGCATGCGCCAGCAAGACCTGCAGCGCTGGGTGGTGCCCCTGGTGCCGCTGGCCGAGTCGCTGAGCCTGCTGCTCAGACTGGTGCGCGACTCGGGCGCGCCGCAAAAGGTGGTGGCCCTGTCGGGTCAATACCAGCAAATGCTGCCGCAGGGGCGCGCTTTTCAGCTGCTCCGGCTGCAGATGGATGCCAGCGCTCCGGTGATTCCTGAAATCAGCTGCAACCGGCTGATGGTGTCGGTGCGTTTCATGTCCTCCGGGCCTGATGGCCGGTTGCAGACCAGCCACCAGGACACGGTGTTTAACCTGACCCTTTGCAGCTGAGCCCGGCTT
>JACMQR010000305.1 GCA_014376885.1 Polaromonas sp. | reverse complement strand
GGGTAGCTGGTGCCGGCCAGCGCGGCCGCGCCCAGCGGCAGGCGGTTGACGCGCCGGCGCACCTCCCCCATGCGCTCGGCGTCTCTAGAGAACATCTCCACGTAGGCCAGCATGTGGTGGCCAAAGCTCACCGGCTGGGCGACCTGCAGGTGGGTGAAGCCGGGCAGGATGACCTCGACGTTTTTTTCGGCAATCTCGACCAGCGCTTTTTGCAGATCAATCAGCAGGCCGCCGATCAGGTCGATCTCGCCGCGCAGCCACAGGCGCACGTCGGTTGCCACCTGGTCGTTGCGCGAGCGGCCGGTGTGCAACCGCTTGCCCGGGTCGCCGACCAGCTGGGTCAGTCGCGCCTCGATGTTCAGATGCACATCCTCCAGGTCGAGCTTCCATTGAAAAGCGCCAGATTCAATCTCCTGCGTGATCTGCGCCATGCCGGTCTTGATGGCTTCATGGTCGCCGGGGGCGATGATTTTTTGCGCGGCCAGCATGTCGGCATGGGCCAGGGAGCCGGCAATGTCAGCCTGCCAGAGGCGCTGGTCGAAAAACACGCTGGAGGTGTAGCGTTTGACCAGGTCGCTCATCGGCTCGGAAAACAGGGCCGACCAGGCCTGGGATTTTTTGTCGAATTGGTTCACGTCGGGCTTTCTTGTAGGCGGTCTGGGGCGCTGGCTGGCAGCGCCAGCGCGCGGGAATGCACCGCCGGCTGCTGAAATAGTGGGGAACGCCATGCCTAAATGAGCCAACCGGTGCAATACTTGAGAACTCGATTTTATCTTCGCGCAGGCCTGCCCGATGCGGCCACGCCTGCTGACCCATGACCGCTGCTCCCCCTAGCCAGATGAAGCCGAAAGCCACCTCAAAAAACTTTGACGATTCAACGCTGTTCGGCAGCCTGGCGCCCGGCGACGAGTCGGCTTTTGCGGTGCCCGGCGCGCCCAGCACGGCGCTGTTTGACGCCTGCCATGTCGGCGTGGTGCTGCGCGTCGTGCTGTTCGTGCAGGCGGTGGCGGGCGTTGGCGTGATGTTTGGCACGGCCGACCCGCTGGACTGGCTGCTGCGGTTTTCGCTGCTGACCGGCGGCATGCTGCCCGCCACGCTGGCCTGGCTGGTGGCCATCTGCGCCTTCAAGCGCCGCTTGAGCCGCCGGTCTGTGCGCTACCAATGCATGGCCGGCCTGTTGATGGGCGCGGTTGCCGGGGTCTATGGCTGCGGCCTGCTGGCGCTGGTGGAATTGGCCCAGCCGCCCGCCTGGTGGGCCAGTGGCGCGGCCGGCGTGCTGCTGTCTGCCATGGTGCTGGCCGGGCTGTTCTGGCGTACCAAGGCCAGAACGCCAGCGGCCACCGCCGCCCGTCTGGCTGAGCTGCAGTCGCGCATTCGGCCGCACTTTTTGTTCAACACGCTCAACAGCGCCATTGCCCTGGTGCGCGCCGAGCCGGCGAGGGCCGAGGCGGTGCTGGAAGACCTGAGCGAGCTGTTTCGCAGCGCGCTCGCCGACCCGGCCGAGTCTGTCACGCTGGGCCAGGAGATCGCGCTGGCGCGGCGCTACCTGGAAATCGAAAAAGTCCGCTTTGGCGAGCGCCTGCAGGTGCAGTGGCGCCTGGACGCCCGCGCCGATGCGGCCCGCCTGCCGCCCTTGCTGCTCCAGCCGCTGGTTGAAAACGCGGTGCGCCACGGCGTCGAGCCCAGCGCCAGCGGCGCGCAAATCTTGATATCGACGCACCGGCGCGGCGGCCGGGTGGTCGTCAAGGTGACCAACTCGGCGCCTGGCGGATGCGGCCTGCCAGGCCATGGGCTGGCGCTGACCAATGTCCGGGAACGCCTGGCTTTGCTGCATGACGTGCAGGCCCGCTTCAGGGCTGCTTCCAAGGGCGGGCTGTTTCAGGTCAGGCTGGAGATTCCCCTGTGACGGTCTTGACCATCTTGCTGGTGGACGACGAAGCGCTGGCCCGCTCCCGTCTGCGAACACTGCTGGGCGAGTGCCTGGAGCCCGCCGCCCGGGTGGTTGCCGAAGCGGCCGATGCGGTTCAGGCCATGACCGCCCTGCAGCACCAGGCGTTTGACGCGGTGCTGCTCGACATCCACATGCCCGGCGCCGATGGCCTGGCGCTGGCCAGGCTGGTGGCCGGCTTGAGCCCGCCGCCGGCGGTGGTGTTTGTCACCGCCCACGCCGGTTATGCGTTGCAGGCGTTCGAGCTCAATGCGGTGGACTACCTGACCAAGCCGGTGCGGCGCGAGCGATTGCAGCAGGCGCTACAAAAAATAGAGCGCCTGGTTCAATCCCGACAAGCGCAAAGGCCGGAAAAGAATGAAGAAGTGGTGCTGATCCAGGACCGGGGACGTACCGAGCGGGTGCCGCTGTCGGAGGTGCTGTATTTCAAGGCGGAGCTGAAATACATCACCGTGCGCACGGCCCGGCGCAGCTACATCCTTGATGGCTCGCTCAGCGAGCTCGAGACGCGCTATGGCGGCCGCTTCATGCGGATTCACCGCAATGCGCTGATTGCCGCGCATGCGGTGCGTGCGCTGGAAAAGCATTTCGACCCGGAGGAGGGCGAAGGCTGGGCAGTGCGGCTCGACGGCCTGGACGAACTGCTCACCGTGTCGCGCCGCCAGCTTGGCGCGGTTCGCGAAGCCATGGCCGGCTGACATCCTGCGCGCCTGCGGCTGGCCGCTTTCTTGGCGGGCAGCTCCCTGGTTTGCGGGCCCGGGTCCTATGGCGCTGAGCCGGATTTTCGGGTGCAATAAGATCGCACTGGACACGGCACGGCACGGCACGGCACGGCACGGCACCGCCCCGCAGCGCTGGGCGCCTGGCTGGCCGGTGCAGGCAAGCAAAAAAACGAAAGGACGTCCCATGACCGAAGACGACACCCTTGAGCCGCCTCCGGCGGGCGATGCGGTCACGGTTTTCCCCGAACCTGAGCGATTGCTTTTGCACATGCCGGTGGATGTGCGCAATGCTTCCCTGGTGGTGCTGGCCATTTTGGGCAGTCTTTTCGTGCTTCAGTGGGCGCGGGCGGTGTTCATTCCGGTCATGCTCAGTGTGCTGCTCAGCTATGCGTTTTCGCCGCTGGTCAACTGGTTCGAGGTCAAGCGCCTGCCGCGCTGGCTGACATCGGCCGTGCTGCTGCTGGGTATATTGGGGGCGCTGGGCTCCGGGGCCTACCTGCTGCGGCTTGAGGCCTCCCGCCTGATCACGGCATTGCCTGCTGCCGCGCAAAAGCTCGGCCAGGCGCTCAAGTCCACCAGTGGCAAATCGGACAATGCCCTGGAAACGGTGCAAAAAGCGGCGGCCCAGATCGAGCAGGCCACCCGGGACAGCGCGGTGGCGAGCGGCGCGGCCCGCGGCGCCACCCGGGTCGTAATCGAGCCTGCGCGATTCAACATCAAGGACTACCTGTGGACCGGCTCCATCGGCCTGTTTGCCTTGATGGGACAGGTGGCGGTGGTGGTGTTCCTGACCTATTTCCTGATGCTCTCGGGCGATGCCTTCCGGCGCAAGCTGGTCAAGCTGGCCGGCCCCAGCCTGAGCAAGAAAAAAATCACACTGCAGGCGCTGCACGAAATCACCGGCCAGATTCAGCGCTACCTTCAGGTGCAACTGCTCACCAGCTTACTGGTGGGCGTGCTGACCGGCCTGGCCGTGCTGTTCCTGGGGCTTGAAAACGCCGCCGCCTGGGGCGTGGTGGCCGGGGTGCTGAACCTGGTGCCTTACATCGGCTCGCTGATCACGGCGGCGGCTTCGGCACTGGTGGCGTTTTTGCAGTTCGGCTCGATCAACATGGCGCTGGCGGTCGGCGGCGCGTCGCTGCTGATCCATACCGTGGTGGGCAATCTGCTCACGCCCTGGCTGACCAGCCAGGCCAGCCGCCTGAGTCCGGTGGCAGTGTTCACCGGGCTACTGGCCTGGGGCTGGCTGTGGGGCGTGTGGGGCCTGCTGCTGGGCATTCCGATCCTGATGATGGTCAAGTCGGTTTGCGACCGGGTGGAAGACTTAAAGCCGATCGGCGAATTCCTGGGTTCCTGATGGTCCCTGCAATCCTGCGGCAGCGCCGCCGCGATCGAACCTGACAACAAAGGGCTGATTGGGCGCCTGCTTGCAGATTGCCGCCCGCCGGGCCTGTTTGAAAATCATCCAATCCAATCCAATCTAATCCAACCCAACCCAACCCAACCCAACCTGCCTGCCTGCCTGTCCGGGGGGCATGCCGACGGTTGCGCCGATTTCCCCGTGGCCAAGCGCTGGCAGTCCGGTTTTGTAATTGGCCGCGACCGGGCGGCTGGCCAGAATCCGCCCGCAGGCGCATGAACCGAGCAATGCTAGAGCCGGAGCACCTTGAACCTTTACCCATGAATCCTGGCAACTATCTCGTGCGAGCGCCGCTCATCGACGCCGCCCAGCATCTGTGCGGCTACCGCCTGTCCTGGCAGCACTCCGGAGAGCGTGCCCGGACGCCAGGCCCAGCGCCCTGCCATCGGCTGCTGGAATTGGTGGCCCAGTTCCCCACTCCCCCCATACCAAGCCGGTTTTTCATTGAAATCCAGGCCGGCGCAGTGCTTGCCGAAAGCCTGCCGCAGGGCAATGCGGCGGCCACCGTCTTGATGTTCCCGCAGGCCGGTCTGTCAGGTGCGCAGGGCATGGCGCTGGCCACCTCGCTCAAGGCGCAGGGCTTTGGACTGGCCTTGCTCACTCCAGAAGCGGCGCTGTTTGAATCCGGCGATCCGCTGCTTGCGCTGCTGGGCCAGGTGATCGCCGACCCGGCGCATCCCGACCTGGCCCGCCTCGCCAGGCTGGCAGCGCTTGCCAAGCCGGCGCTGGACCTGGTGGTCGACTCGGTGCCACACTGGCAGGCGTTCGATGCCTGCGCAGCGCTCGGGCTGGCAGGGTTTTTTGGCAACCTGTGCGCGGCGCCGCGCAGGCTGCCGTCCTCGACCAAAGCAGGTTCGCAATCCGTGCTGATCCTGCAACTGATGAAAATGGTCAGGGAAAATGCGGATATTCGCGAACTGGACAACACTCTCAAGCGTGACGCCATGCTGTCCTACAAGCTGCTTCGCTATATCAATACAGCCGGTTTTGGTCTGCATGTTCAAGTCGACTCGCTGCGTCATGCCATCACCATGCTGGGCTACCAGCCGCTGTACCGCTGGCTGGCGCTGCTACTGGCAACCACCAGTGAGGTGGGATTTTCCCAGGCATTGCTTCAGACGGCAATTGTGCGCGGGCGGTTTGTCGAGTTGCTTGGCAAAGGCTCGCTGCCTGCAAGCGAATCGGAAAATTTGTTTGTCGTGGGGCTTTTTTCATTGCTCGATCAGTTGCTGGGGGTGCCGATGGACCAGCTGATGCGCCAGGTGTTCCTGCCCGATGCGATCGTGCAGGCGCTGCTTCACCGGGAAAATATCTACGGTCCATTCCTGGCGCTGGCCGAAGCCTGCGAGCAGGAAAGCGGCGCTGCAGCGGCCGTGGCCGACTCCTTGTTCATGACCCCTTCGCAGGTGAACCAGGCCCACGGCTCGGCCATGGTGTGGGCGCAGGGCTTGGCGCCTTAGCCATGCGCCAAAGAAGGCGTTGTTTGGCTCGCTCTTTCAGGCATCGCCCGCGCGCAGCCCTCGGTACATTGGCTGCTTGCCCATTGCCTTGACGCCAAGCTGCAATGGTTATCGATTTCTTGACCCACCCGCCTGCAATGCATCCTTCTTACCGTGTCGCTGCACCTTCTGCGGCAGGTCCCGATTTTCTGCTGACCGATGCGGACTTTGCCCGGATTCGCCTGCTGATCCACCAGCGCGCCGGCATCTCCCTGAGCGCCCAGAAGCGCCAGATGGTCTACAGCCGCCTGTCGCGGCGCCTGCGCGAGCTGGGCATGCGCGAGTTTGGCGC
The DNA here is from genome assembly GCA_014376885.1 of Polaromonas sp. Taxonomy (GTDB): domain Bacteria; phylum Pseudomonadota; class Gammaproteobacteria; order Burkholderiales; family Burkholderiaceae_C; genus Polaromonas. Next base: position 144 of record JACMQR010000305.1, on the reverse strand, counting down.
CTACCTGGGCTTTCTGGAGTCCGATCCGCGCAGCCACGAATGGGAGCTGTTCACCAATGCCCTGACCACCAACTTGACGGCATTTTTTCGCGAGGCGCACCACTTCCCGCTGCTCGCCGAGCAGGTTCGCCAGTGCCCGCAGCC
>JACMQR010000304.1 GCA_014376885.1 Polaromonas sp. | reverse complement strand
GTGGCCCGCTACTTCGAGTTCTATGGCGGCGCGGCCGACAAGATTCATGGCGAGGTGATTCCCTACCTGAGCGGCTACAACGTCAGCGTGGTGCGCGAGCCGCTGGGCGTCACTGCGCACATCACGCCCTGGAACTATCCGGCGCAGATGTTCGGCCGCACCCTCGCACCCGCCCTGGCCATGGGTAACGCCGCGGTGCTCAAGCCGGCCGAGGAGGCCTGCCTGATCTGCATGGAGCTGGCCGCGCTGGCGGTCGAGGCCGGGTTTCCGGCCGGCGCCCTGAACATCGTCACCGGCCTGGGCGAGCAGGCCGGCGCCGCTCTGACGCGCCACCCCGGCATCAACTTCGTGTCGTTCACCGGCTCCCCGGAAGTCGGCCGGCTGGTGCAGGAATCGGCTGCCATCCACCATGTGCCCGTGGTGCTGGAGCTGGGCGGCAAGTCGCCCCAGCTGGTGTTTGCCGATTCCGACCTGGACGCTGCCGCCACCATGGTGTGCAAGGCCATCACGCAAAACGCCGGCCAGACCTGCTCGGCCGGCAGCCGCGTGCTGGTCGAGCGCAGCGTCCTGGACACGTTCCTGGCGTTGCTGGAGGCGCGCTTTGCGGCAGTGCGCATCGGCACGCCTGGCGAGGATGCCGATCTCGGACCGCTGATCAACCAGGCGCAACAGCAAAAGGTGCTGGCCTTCATCGAAAATGCCCGGCGCGACGGCTTGCCGCTGGTGGCGCAGTCGGCTGTCCCGGCAGCCCTGAAGAACGGCTTTTTCGTGCCACCGTCGGTCTTCGGGCCGGTGCCGGCGAGCAATGCGCTGGTCTGCCAGGAGGTGTTTGGTCCGGTGCTGGCGGTGCAGGTGTTCGATGGCGAGGACGAAGCCGTCGCGCTGGCCAATGGCACCGAGTTCGGGCTGGTGGCCGGCGTCTGGACAAAGGATGGCGCCCGGCAGCAGCGCATGGCCCGGCGCATTGTCTCGGGCCAGGTTTTTATCAACTGCTACGGCGCCGGCGGCGGTGTCGAGTTACCTTTCGGCGGCACCAAGCGCAGCGGCCATGGCCGTGAAAAAGGGCTGATGGCCCTTGAGGAAGTCAGCACGACAAAAACGGTGGTCAATTGCTACCTGTAAGGCCGCATTTCCCGTCATCGAACCTGACCCAACCGAGGCGAACATGAGTACCAAACCCCTTGAAGGCCTGATCGTTGTCGCTCTTGAGCAGGCAGTGGCGGCTCCCTATTGCTCGAGCAAGCTGGCCGACGCCGGCGCCCGGGTCATCAAGATCGAACGGCCCGAGGGTGACTTTGCGCGCGGCTACGACAGCGCCGTGTTCGGCGAGTCGTCGTATTTCGTGTGGATCAACCGCGGCAAGGAATCCGTCGCGCTTGACCTGCGCAGCGATGGCGGCAAGGCGGTCTTGCGCGATCTGCTGGCGGCGGCTGACGTGTTCATCCAGAACCTTGCACCCGGCGCGGCCAATCGGCTCGGTTTTGGCGCGCAGACGCTGCGCGAAAAATACCCACGCCTCATCACCTGCGACATCTCGGGCTACGGCGACTCCGGCCCGCTGCACCAGCTCAAAGCCTACGACCTGCTGGTGCAGGCCGAAAGCGGCCTAATCTCGGTCAGTGGTGCGCCCGGTCCGTGGGGCCGCATCGGCGTGTCGATTTGCGACATCACGGCGGGCATGAATGCGCTGATCGGCGTGCAGCAGGCCTTGCTGCAGCGCGAGCGCACCGGCTGCGGCAGCAGCGTGAAGGTGTCGCTGTTCGACTCGGCCGCCGAGCTCATGGCCGTGCCCTATTTGCAGGCGCGCTATGGCGCGGGCGCGCCGGAGCGCGTCGGCCTGAAGCATCCGAGCATCGCTCCCTATGGAGCCTTCACCTGCAGTGAAGGCCGCGAGCTGGTACTGTCCATCCAGAACGAGCGCGAATGGGCAAGCTTTTGCAGGGTGGTGCTGGAAGACGAAAGCATCGCGGCCGACCCCCGCTTTGCCGGCAACCGCGCCCGCATGCAGAACCGCACCGTGCTCGATGATGCCGTTCAGGCGGTGTTTGGCCGGCTGACCTACGCCGAAGCGGTGGACCGGCTGACCGAGGCGCAAACCGCCTACGGCGC
>JACMQR010000303.1 GCA_014376885.1 Polaromonas sp. | reverse complement strand
CGCTGGGGCACCCTGCAACTTAAAAGTGACAAATTTCCGCCCGAATTGACGCTGCAAATGTTTTTGGTGGTGAGCGAGCCATGAGCCGGTTAATGCTTGCAATGAATGAAAAAAGCCCGGCGTCGAACTGCCTCATTGGCGTGACTCTTTTTTTGGCCGCAGCCGCAAACAATGCTCAAACCCTGCGCGACCCGACACTGCCGCCGCTTGTCCAGACCACTGGCCCCACGGAGGCAACGCTTTCGGCCTTGAGCATCGGCACAGCTCCGCCCTCCATCATTGTGCGAGATGGCCGCAGCTACGTTGTGTTGGGATCGCATCTGTATGCCCAGGGTCACCGCTATGGCGACGTGCGCATCGAACGCATCAGCGAGACCGAAGTGTGGTTTCGCGAGCGCAACGTCCTGTACAAGATTTCCAGGTTCCCCGGCGCTCGGCGAAGTACGGCTGTGCCGAGCATCAAGGCCCAGCCAGCATTGCCGTTCCCGAAACCTGTCGCCCCGTAAATTTGCTTGCCGACTGCAGTTTGTGCCCGGTCCCTTTGACACCAATGGTTTATGTAATGACATCTTTATTTCAATCGGCTGTGCCAGCCGGTGCAGTGGCCAAGGATTTGCGAACCTCGATTTTTCTGGGGGCCATGGGCATCGCTCTGCTCGGGGGCTGCACATTGAACAGAACGTCCCGGATACCGGACGCAAACGACACACTTCGCGCTGACTTGATGGTGACAAGTGGCGTTGACCTGCGGGCGGTGCCCCCTGCTGCAGCGCCCGCTTTGCCGGCAGTGCTGCCTGTCGATCAGCCGGCACCGGAAGCCCGGCTTGACCTGCTGGTGAACAACGCACAGGCCAAAGACGTATTTCTGGCCATCGTGGCCGACACCCGCTACAGCATGCTGATGCATCCGGATGTCACCGGCACCTTGTCAGTCACTTTGCGGGGCTTGACGGTTGCCGAGACCCTGGAGGCGATTCGGGATGTATACGGCTACGATTTCAAAATCGACGGCCGGCGCATCACCATCTACGGGCCAAGCTTGCAAACACGGATCTTCACAGTGAATTACCCGCAGTCCCAGCGCCTGGGGAGCAGCGAGTTGCGCGTGTCGCCGGGCAGCGCGCTGCAGTCCGGCAGTTTGTCGCGTTCGGCGTCAAGCACCGGTTTGCCCGCGGGCGGCAGCGCGCAGCAGGCCGACGGCAGCCGAGTGTTGACCACCTCGAAAACCGATTTTTGGGCAGAGCTTGCTGGCGCGGCCAAGGGGTTGATAGGCGATGGCACGGGACGCAACGTGATCGTCAGCCCCCAGGCCGGGATCATGGCTGTGCGGGCCATGCCTGACGAATTGCGACAGGTGGACAAATTCCTGAAGGCCGCACAAATCGCCGTAGAGCGCCAGGTCATGCTGGAAGCCAAGATTGTCGAAGTGGAACTGCGTGATGGTTTTCAAAGCGGCATTGACTGGTCGGCCCTGGCCAGCCATCGCAGCGCCCTTGGTGCCCTGGGCGTGCTCAGTGGCAATGCGGGCAGCAACGCCTTGGTCAATGGGACGCGGCCTGGACTACCAGGTTTTGCCTCAACGGCGTCCACGGCGACGAACGGAATTGCCCTGCCCTCTGCAGGCTCTGGCCTGTTCGGACTGGCGTTTGCAGCCTCCGGTTTTCAGGCAGTCCTGGGCTTTCTCGAAACACAGGGCGACATCCAGATTCTTTCGAGCCCGCGCATCGCTACCCTAAACAACCAAAAAGCTGTGCTCAAGGTGGGCGTGGAGGATTTTTTCGTCACCAACGTGTCGGGCGGAACCGTTGCCAATTCGTCACTTTTAGGGTCGTCGGGTGGCACCGCGCTGCCCTCGCTTACCCTGACGCCCTTCTTTTCAGGAATTTCCCTGGACGTGACGCCCCAGATTGACGACACCACGAACATCACTTTGCATGTGCATCCCTCAGTTACTTTTGTCACGGAAAAAACCAAGCAGGTGGACCTGGGCAGCATGGGCAACTACCGGCTGCCGTTGGCCAGCAGCAGCGTCAACGAGACTGACACCTTGGTCCGGATTCAGGATGGCAACATCGTGGCCATTGGGGGCTTGATGCAAATCGAGTCCAGCCGAGGCACCTCTGGCTTGCCTGGAACTGCGGGCTCGCCCCTGCTGTCAACCCTGCTCGGCAACCAAGCCGGCAGCGGACGCAAAAAGGAGGTGGTGGTGCTGCTCAAGCCCACCATCATCCGCACCGCGCAAGACTGGGAGGCCCAAACCCATCGCGCCCGCCTGGCGCTGGATGACCTTGCCGACCTGAAGGCCCGCGTGGTCCGGGTCGAGGGCGCTCTGGAAACGAAACCACGGCTATTGGGAACAGCGGCCCATTGAAGATCCCGGCAGGGGTTTCGGCTCTGCCGCAATCAGGGCAGCGACGCTCCGAACGCAGACTGCTTTGCCCCGTGGGGCGCTCCCATCAGCCCATCGACCTGTTGCGCTCACGAAAGTCCGCCGGGAAATTCAATGCCGGCCGCATTGACCGCTTGCTTGGCGTTGCCACTGGCCTGATCCTGACCGGACTGGCCGCCACGGGAACGGTCGGACTGTGGGCCTGGACCGGCATCGTGCCGCTGGCCACCGGGCTTGTCGGCGGGTGCCCGGCCGGTGCGCTGCCGGGCTGGAATACCGGCCCGGTGGAAAAGCAGAAATTGACGCTTTTGCCAAGCGTCCGATTGAATGTCGGCGCTGCGCCTGGCTAAAAATTTACCCGGACCGATCGAAGACATAACGCCCCCGGTCGGCGGCATGGACCCATAACGCCTAAGATCACCACGTGAACCCTCAAAACATCCTCAACGCCGATCTTCATTGCCACTCCGTGGTGTCCGACGGCACCCTGACCCCTGAAGCACTGGCTGAACGGGCCAAAACCAACGGCGTCGAGCTGTGGGCATTGACCGATCACGACGAAGTGGGCGGCCAGCACCGGGCGCTTGCGGCAGCCGGGGCTCAGGGCCTGGCCTACCTGACGGGAACCGAGATTTCCGTCACCTTTGCCGGCGAAACGGTGCACATCGTCGGCCTGGGTTTTGACCCGGACGATGCCGCCTTGACGCAAGGCCTGCTTGCCACCCGGGGCGGGCGCAAGCAGCGGGCCATGGAAATGTCCGATTCGCTGGCCAAGGCCGGCATTCCTGGCGCTTTTGAAGGCGCGCTGAAATTTGTCGGCAATCCGGAGTTGATTTCGCGCACCCACTTTGCCCGCTTCCTGGTTGAGGCGGGCGTCTGCCGGGAGCCTCATGAAGTATTTCGCAAGTTCCTGACCGAGGGCAAGCCTGGCTATGTACCGCACCGCTGGGCCAGCCTGCGCAATGCGGTTGGCTGGATCACCGGCGCGCACGGCGTTGCAGTGATCGCGCATCCGGGCCGCTACAACTTCACGGCCAATGAAGAATATGCGCTGTTTTCCGAGTTCAAGGAACACGGCGGCCGCGCCGTGGAAGTGGTCACTGGCAGCCACACCCGGCAGGAGTTTGTGAAATACGCCGAGACCGCCAAGGAATTCGGCCTGGCCGCTTCGCGTGGCAGCGACTTTCACAGCCCTACCGAAAGCCGCACCGACCTGGGTACCCTGCCTTTTTTGCCAGGCGACCTCACGCCGGTCTGGGAACTGCTGGCCAGCCGCATTCGGCAATGAAGGCCACGGCCCGGCCCGCGGCTTTGCCGCCCGCCGCGCAGCCGCGCCACTGCCCGCCGAAGAGCGCTGCTGCCGGGTCGCCCGGGCTCAAACCGCCGAATCCTGAAAGATTTTTATGGCCTTGTTATTCGAAGTTCACCCGGACAACCCGCCGGCCCGCCAGCTCGGCCAGGCGGTGGCGCTGATCCAGCGCGGCGGCATTGCAGCCGTGCCGACCGATTCGAGCTACGCGCTGGTCTGCCAGCTTGACGACAAGGCGGCATCCGACAGCCTGCGCCGCATCCGCGGGGTCGATGACAAGCACCACCTGACCCTGCTGTGCCGGGACCTGAGCGAGCTGTCGAACTATGCGCGGGTGGACAACAAGCAGTTTCGCCTGATCAAGGCGGCCACGCCCGGCCCCTATACCTTCATTCTCGAAGCCAGCAAGGAAGTGCCGCGTCGCTTGAGCCATCCGTCACGCAAGACCATTGGCCTGCGCGTTCCGAACCACAAAGCCCTGCAGGCGCTGCTTGAACTGCATGGCGCGCCCCTGCTGGCCACCACCTTGATTCCGCGCGGCGAAACCGAGTCGCTCAGCGATGCCCAGGACATCACCGGTCCACTGGAGCGCGAGCTGGCCGCCATTATTGACGCCGGCGCCTGCCACAAGGAGCCCACCACCGTGATCGACCTGACGCCGATGGCCAGCGGCGGCGAGCCGGTGGTGATCCGCCAGGGGCGCGGCGAACTGGCCGCGCTGGGCTTGTAGGGCCATCCCGCCCGCTCTGAGACAATCTGACCATGGACATTGCCAACCTGATTCAAGCCGTCGCCTTGTATGCGCTTCCCGTGCTGTTTGCCATCACAGTGCACGAAGCCGCCCATGGCTATGCGGCCCGCTATTTTGGCGACAACACCGCCTTCCTGCAGGGCCGCATCACCCTGAACCCGCTCAAGCACATCGACCCGGTGGGCACCATTGCCATGCCGCTGCTGCTTTACTTTGCAACCTCGGGCACTTTCCTGTTCGGCTATGCCAAGCCGGTTCCGGTCAACTTCGGCGCCCTGCGCAATCCCAAGCGCGACATGGTCTGGGTCGCACTGGCCGGCCCGGCCTCGAACTTTGCGCAGGCCATTTTCTGGGCGCTGATGCTGGTGGTGCTCAAGGCGATGGCGGTGGACGAGCCTTTTTTCCTCAAGATGGCGCAAGCCGGCATCCTGGTCAATTTGGTGATGTGGGCTTTTAATCTGTTTCCCTTGCCGCCGCTGGACGGCGGACGCATCCTGGTCGGTCTGCTGCCGTGGAGGCAGGCGCAGGTGGTCTCGCGCATCGAGCCCTGGGGCTTTTTCATCGTCATGGGCCTGGTGATTGCCGGCGTTGTCGGCGCGTTGTGGCTGCGGCCATTGATGGCGCTGGGCTATGGGGCGATCAATGTCCTGATGTCGCCCCTGGCCTTCCTGCTGCGCTAGCGCCCATTTCTTTTTTTCAGTGGTCCACACTCGCATGAATCCTACCGCTTTCGAATCGCCTGAACGCTACCTGACCGGCATCACCACCACGGGCACGCCGCACCTGGGCAATTTCGTCGGCTCCATCCGGCCGTCGGTGGCCGCCAGCCGGCTGCCGGGCGTGCAGAGCTTTTACTTCCTGGCCGACTACCACGCCTTGATCAAATGCGGCGATCCCGCCCGCATCCAGCGCTCCACCCTGGAAATCGCCGCCAGCTGGCTGGCCGCCGGGCTCGACCCGGAGCGCGTTCTGTTCTACCGCCAGTCGGATATTCCGGAAATCCCGGAACTCACCTGGCTGCTGACCTGCGTGACCGGCAAGGGGCTGCTCAACCGGGCGCATGCCTACAAGGCGTCGGTGGACAAGAACGAGGCAGCGGGCAATGACCCGGACGCCGATGTCACCGCCGGGCTGTTCATGTACCCGGTGCTGATGGGCGCCGACATTTTGCTGTTCAAGGCGCACAAGGTGCCGGTCGGCCGCGACCAGATCCAGCATATCGAGATGGCCCGCGACATGGCGCAGCGCTTTAACCACCTGTACGGCGAGCACCTGGTGCTTCCCCAGGCCCAGGTCGAGGAATCGGT
>JACMQR010000302.1 GCA_014376885.1 Polaromonas sp. | reverse complement strand
TCCTTGGCATCGTCCTTGAAGCGCTTGAGCGAATCGAGCTCACCGGTGAAGATGACCACGTTCTGGCGCAACAGGCGCAGCTTGGCGGTGCGGCGAACCACACCGGCGGTGACCATACAGCCGGCAATCGAGCCGATCTTGCTGACCTTGAAGATGTTGCGAATCTCGGCATTGCCGATGATTTCTTCTTTCTTGTCAGGCGTGAGCATGCCGGACATGGCAGCCTTGAGCTCGTCCACAGCGTCATAGATGATGTTGTAGTAGCGAATGTCAATGCCGTTGTTCTCGGCCTGCTTGCGGGCCTGGGCATCGGCCCGGGTGTTGAAGCCAATCAACACCGCCTTCGAAGCGATGGCCAGATTGACGTCGGACTCGGAAATACCGCCAACGCCCGAGTACACCAGCTGCACCTTGACCTCGTCGGTCGACAGCTTGAGCAGCGACTGCGCCAGCGCTTCTTGCGAGCCTTGCACGTCGGCCTTGATGATGATCGGCAGCAGCTTGACCTCGCCGGCGTTGATGTCGGCAAACATGTTCTCCAGCTTGGACGCCTGCTGCTTGGCCAGCTTGGTGTTGCGGAACTTGCCGGCGCGGTAGGTGGCGATTTCGCGCACCCGGCGCTCGTCGGTCATGACCATGAAGTCGTCGCCGGCCTGCGGCACTTCCGTCAGGCCCTGGATTTCGACCGGAATCGACGGACCAGCGGTCTTGATCGGCTTGCCGTTTTCGTCCAGCATGGCGCGCACCCGGCCGTAGGTCGAGCCAGCCAGCACCACGTCGCCCGCCTTGAGCGTGCCGGACTGCACCAGCACGGTGGCGACCGGGCCGCGGCCCTTGTCCAGGCGCGCCTCGATCACCAGGCCCTTGGCCAGGGAATCAACCGAGGCCCGGAGCTCTAGCACTTCGGCCTGCAGCAAGACCTGTTCAAGCAGGTTGTCAATGCCCGCGCCGGTGTGGGCGGACACCGGAACGAACGGCGAGTCGCCGCCAAATTCTTCGGGCACGACGCCTTCGGTGACCAGCTCGCCCTTGACGCGCTCCAGATTGACGCCGGGCTTGTCGATCTTGTTGATCGCCACAACGATCGGCACACCAGCGGCACGGGCGTGCTTGATGGCTTCCTTGGTCTGCGGCATCACGCCGTCGTCAGCCGCCACCACCAGGATCACGATGTCGGTGGCCTGCGCGCCACGGGCACGCATGGCGGTGAACGCCTCGTGGCCCGGGGTGTCGAGGAAGGACACCATGCCGCGCGGCGTCTGCACATGGTAGGCACCGATGTGCTGGGTGATGCCGCCGGCTTCACCGGAGGCCACCTTGGCGCGCCGGATGTAGTCGAGCAGCGAGGTCTTGCCATGGTCGACGTGACCCATGACGGTGACCACCGGCGCGCGCGGCAGCGCTTCGGCCTGCTGACCCTGCACATCGTCGTCGGTGAAGGCCTCTGGATCGTCCAGCGCTGCCGTCAGCGCGGTGTGACCCATCTCTTCCACCACGATCATGGCGGTGTCCTGGTCCAGCGGCTGGTTGATGGTGACCATCTGGCCGAGCTTCATCAAATGCTTGATGACCTCGGACGACTTGATGCTCATCTTGTGGGCCAGCTCGGACACCGTGATGGTTTCCGGCACATGGACCTCAATCACCTTGAATTCGGTGGGGGCGACAAAGTTCGACTCGGGACGCACATCGCGGCCGCCGCTGCGCCGACCACGCGGGCCAGGGCGGAAATTGCCGCGGCCGGGCACCACGGGCGCACCGCGGCTCGGAATGCCTTTTTTCTTGGCCGCGTCATCTTTCCAGGTCGACGACAGGTTTTCCGACTTGACCTCTTTTTTGCCAGCAGCACCGGCAGCTCCCGGAGCGACGGCACCGGGCGCTGCCGGCTTGGCAGCCCCGGGGGCGACCACCGGCTTGTGCAGCGTTCCCTTCATGGCAATCTTCGGGTCGACATGCGGCACCAGCACGCGTTTGGGCGCCGACAGCATGGCGCGAATGCCAGCGGCTTCGGCCTCTGCCCTGCGGCGGCGCTCCTGAAGGTCAACGGCCTTTGCCGCGTCAGCCTGGAACTCGGCAGTTGCCTTGGCCTTTGCAGCTGCCTGGACAGCAGCCGCTTCAGCGGCTTTCAGGCCAGCGGCCTCGGCGGCTTTGCTGATTTCTTCAGCCGCAGCTGCAGCTGCAGTGTCTTCAGTCTGCTTTGCGTCGACAACAACTTTCGCCGGAGCGGGGGCTGCGGGCGCCGGCTTGAAAATCTTACCGATGGTTGGCTTGGCTTTTTTAGCGGCTTCGGCCAGCGCAGCGGCCGCCTCTGCAACGGCTTGCGCCTGAGCCAGGGCAGCAGCTTCTGCCTTTTGGGCAGCGGCTTCGCGCTCTAGCTCGCGTGCCGCGTCCTGCGCGGCCTGCTCGTCGCGCAGACGGCGCTTTTCGGACAGTTCTTCTTCCTGGCGGCGCAGCAGCTCGGCATTGCGCATCGCTTCGTCTTCACGGCGGACCAGTTCGGCATCTTCGGCAGCTTGAAGCTGGGGGGCCAGCATCGCATCAGCTTGATTGTCTTCCGCAGGCCGGCCATCCTCGTCCTCACGCCGGACAAAGGTGCGTTTTTTCCGAACCTCGACCTGGATGGTGCGGGCCTTGCCGGTGGAGTCGGCCTGCTTGATTTCAGAGGTCGATTTCTTGACCAGCGTGATCTTTTTGCGGTCGGCCGCGACCGTGCCGTGGCTGGCCTGCAGATAGCCGAGCAGCTTTTGCTTGTCGGACTCCGACAGCGGATCGCTGGCTTGCGACTTGGCAACGCCGGCGCTGGTCAATTGCTCGATCAGGGTGGCGGGGGATTTATTCAGTTCAGCTGCGAATTCAGCGACGGTAGTGGTACTGGACATATTTGTTTTTCCTGACGGGCCTGCATGATCATTGCTCTTGAGCCGCTGCAGGCGCAGCAGCTTCACGGGCGTCATTGGCAAACCAATGGGCGCGTGCGGTCATGATCAGGGCTTTGGCCTCGTCCGAGGACTGGCCGGTTATTTCGGTGAGTTCATCCACGGCCAGATCGGCCAGGTCATCGCGGGTGGCTACACCCGCGGCTATCAGTTTTTCAATCAGCTCGGCGCTCAAGCCGGCCACGTCGCGAAGATCCTGCGAAACCCCGTCGGCATTTTCTTCCTGGGCGATTTCCATGGTCAACAGCGCATCCTTGGCGCGGGTGCGCAATTCGTTGACGGTGTCTTCATCGAACGACTCAATCTCGAGCATCTCTTGCAGCGGCACATAAGCAACCTCCTCCAGACTGGTGAAGCCTTCGGAAATCAGGATGTCGGCGATTTCCTCGTCCACATCGAGCTTGGCCATGAACAACTTACGGCTGCTATCGGTCTCGCTGGCGAGCTTCTGGGCGGACTCGTTGGCGTCCATGATGTTGATCTTCCAGCCTGTCAGCTCGGCTGCCAGGCGGACATTTTGACCGCCCCGGCCGATGGCGATGGCAAGGTTTTCCTCATCCACCACGACATCCATGGCATGCCGCTCCTCGTCGACGACGATGGACGACACATTGGCCGGCGCCAGCGCGCCGATGACGAACTGCGCTGGGTCTTCGCTCCAGAGCACGATGTCGACCCGCTCGCCAGCCAGCTCGTTGGTCACGCCGTTGACACGGGTGCCGCGCACGCCGACGCAGGTGCCGATCGGGTCAACCCGCTTGTCATGCGACAGCACGGCAATCTTGGCACGCGAGCCAGGGTCTCTGGCGCAGGTCTTGATTTCCAGCAGGCCCTGTTCGATCTCAGGGACTTCCTGGCGAAACAGCTCGATCATGTACTCGGGCGACGTCCGCGACAGGATGATGGGCGCGCCGCGCAAGGTCGTGTCAACTTCCATGATCATGGCGCGAACGCGGTCGCCGGTGCGCAGGTTTTCCTTTGGAATCATGTCGCTGCGGCGCAAACGCCCCTCGACACGGCCAGACTCGACAATCAGGTCACCCTTGTCCATGCGCTTGACGGTGCCGACAAAAATCTTGTCACCACGCGACATGAAGTCGCTCAGCAGCATCTCGCGCTCGGCATCACGGATTTTTTGCAGGATGACCTGCTTGGCCGCCTGCGCGCCAATACGGCCGATCGGCAGGCTTTCGACCGGCTTTTCGATGAAGTCACCCTCCTCGATGTCGGCAATTTCGTCCCGCGCGTCGGAAACCAGCTCTTCGGCTTCCGGATTTTGCAAGCCCGCCTCGTCGGCGACCACCAGCCAGCGGCGAAAGGTCTCGTAGTTGCCGCTGTCGCGGTCCACCACGACCCGGATGTCCACGCCGTCGGCAAACACTTTTTTGGTCGCCGAGGCAAGCGCAAGCTCGACAGCGCCGAACACCACGTCACGCTCGACATTTTTTTCACGTGATATGGCATCCACCAGCATCAACAGTTCGCGGTTCATTTCACAGGCCTGCCTTTCTAAATTATTTGTCGACGGACAATGCAGTCGCAGACTTCGGTCTGCGACCCTTGAAATCGACCACCGGCGCCAAGCGCGCCTGGCCGACTTCGTCCAAGGTAAAGCCCAGCGCCTGCAGCGGTGCGGGAATTCGTTTTTTGCTGACTTTCTGGCCCGGCTTGACCGCCGGCTCATCGCTCCAGACAATTTGCCAGCCGGGCTGACCTGCCGTCGACAACACCCGCTCGAGCGTGCCGCGAAACTTCTTGCGGCTGGCCGACACGGTCGAGCCAGCGCTGGCGGCCGCACCAATGGGTGCCTTCAACGTGATGTCAATCAAGGCGCCGGCAAACCGCTCGAAATCTTTTTCGTTTCGCAAAGGCCGGTCAATGCCCGGGGAGCTGACCTCGAGCCGGGCATAGGCAGCGCCTTCGACTTCCAGCACGAACTGCAACTGGCGCGTGACTTTTTCGCAATCTTCGGCATTGATGAACTGCTCCGCCTCAGGGGCGGTGCCGGCAAGGTAGGGCATGTCGATCGTGACGCGCAGCAAGCCGCCGCCGGTTCGCTCGATCTCGACCAGCTCGTAGCCCAGCCCGGTCACCGTTTGCTCAATCGTCTCTTGCAATGCCATTCAGTTTTTCATTCCCTTGAATTTTTTGACCACACGTAAAAACAAACGCCCAAAAAAAATGGGCGGTAAAAACCCGCCCATTTGGTCGTGTGAAGTAGTTATTCTAGCGCACTGGTCGCTGCACCGCAACAATTTTTCTGCCCGAATGCACTGCAAACGTTGTCGATCGAGTTCGAAGATTACCCTTGGGCCAGCAAAGTCTGCGTGTAGGCGTTGCGCGGCGCATTCAGCACGTCCTGGGCACTGCCCGATTCAACGATTTCGCCATCCTTCATCACCATCACGTCGTGGGCCATCGCGCGAATCACGTCGATGTCGTGCGTGATCAAAAGGTAGCTCAGACCGCGCTCGCGCTGCAATCGCTGCAATAACTCTAAAACCTGCTTTTGAATGGTGACATCGAGCGCGCTGGTGGGTTCGTCAAGGACCAGCAGCCGGGGATTGACGATCAGCACCCGGGCAATTGCCAGCCGCTGGCGCTGGCCGCCCGAAAACTCATGCGGATAGCGCCGCAACAGGCCGGGAAACAGCGCCTCGCTCATGCCGACATCGGCCAGCGACTGCTCGACACGGCGCCTTCTTTCGACCAGTGGCAGCCGCGGCTCGTGCACCCGCAGCCCTTCCCCGACGATGGCCTCCACCGTCAGCCGCGGCGAGAGCGAGGAAAACGGGTCCTGAAACACCACCTGAACCACCTTGCGAATGGCCTGGTTGTCAAAGGTCCGCCGGCTCCAGGCTTGACCGGCGGCCTGCAAATGACCCGAGAACTTCAGCAGGCCCAGGCTGGCCAGGGCCAGTGTCGATTTACCCGAGCCCGACTCGCCCACGATGCCCAGCGTCCGGCCGGGAAGAATGGCAAAGCTGGCGCCCTTGACGGCAACGAATTCGCCTGTTCGAAACCAGCCCCTGAAGCCGGGAAGCGACGTCGGATAGGCCACCCGAAGCTGCCTGGCCTGCATGAGCGGAGGCGAGTCAGGCCCGGGCGCGCTGGCCTGCGCCGGATCACGCTCGGGTTTGCTGTCAATCAGCTTGCGGGTATAGGCATGCTGCGGCCGGGCAAAGACATTTTGGACGCTTCCTTGCTCGACGATATGGCCGTTTTCCATCACCGCCACGCGGTCGGCAAAGCGGCGCACCAGGTTCAGGTCATGGGTGATCAGCAAGACGGCCATGCCATGGCGCTGCTGCAGGTCACCGAGCAGGTCCAGAATCTGGCCGCGCAGCGTGACATCGAGCGCGGTGGTCGGCTCGTCGGCCAGCAGCAGCCGGGGCTTGCAGGCCAGCGCCATGGCGATCATGGCCCGCTGGCGCTGGCCGCCCGACAGCTGGTGCGGAAACGAGCGGGCCCGTCGGTCCGGCTCCTGAATACCGGTGTCTGCTAGCAATTCAATAGCGGCCCTCATCGATGCAGATTGCGCGAGGCCTTCTTTTAACTGCAAAATCTCGGCAATCTGGTTGCCAATGGTGAACAGCGGATTGAGCGCCGTCATCGGCTCCTGAAAAATCATGGCGATGTCGCGTCCCCGGATGCCGCGCAGCGCGCGCTCGGGCATGGACAGCAGATCGCCTGAACGGCCGGGCGCCTGGAACAAGGCCTGCCCGCTGATGTCGGCATCCTGCACCAGCCGCAACAAACTGAGCGCGGTGACCGTCTTGCCCGAGCCTGACTCGCCCACCAGCGCCAGTTTTTCGCCGGCAGCGATGGAAAAATTGATGCCGCGCACAACGTCCTTGCCCGCGAAAGACACGCGCAGGCGTTTGACCTCAAGCAGCAGCGGCGCGGTCGGTTCGGCGGGCGCGGGTGTCATTTCTCGACCTTTCTCGGGTCCAGCGCATCGCGCAGGGCGTCGCCCATGAAGGTCAGCAGCAGCAAGGTGACGACCAGCACCGCAAAGGTGGACAGCGATATCCACCAGGCGTCAATGTTGGCCTTGCCCTGGCTCAGTAGTTCGCCCAGCGACGGGGTGCCCGGCGGCACGCCCAGACCCAAAAAATCGAGCGAGGTCAGCGCCAAAATCGCCGCACTCATGCGAAACGGCAAGAAGGTGACGACGGGCGTCATGCTGTTGGGCAAAATATGCCGCCACATGATCTGCAAATTGCTCACGCCCAGCGCCCGGGCGGCTCGCACATAGTCCATCTGGCGGTTGCGCAAAAACTCGGCCCGCACATAGTCCGACAGGCCCATCCAGCCGAACAGGCTGAGCAGCACCAACAGCAGGGCCACACTGGGCGCAAACACGGCGCTGAAAATAATCAACAGGTACAGCTCGGGCAT
The DNA here is from genome assembly GCA_014376885.1 of Polaromonas sp. GTDB lineage: Bacteria > Pseudomonadota > Gammaproteobacteria > Burkholderiales > Burkholderiaceae_C > Polaromonas. The sequence continues at coordinate 3,559 of JACMQR010000302.1, read as the reverse complement.
GGAGCCCCAGATTTCGATGAACCGCTGGCCGACCAGGTCGGTTCTGCCGCCGGCATAGCCCTGAATAGCGCCGGCGATCACGCCCATCACGACACCGATGGCGGTCAGCGCCAGCCCGAACAGCACGCTCAGGCGAAAGCCGTAGATCAGCTGGGCCAGCAGGTCGCGCCCCCGGTCGTCGGTGCCCAGCAGGTTGCCGCGCGAGGGCGCCGACGGATTGGGCTCCTTGGCAAAGTAGTTGATGGTGCGCGGACCATATGGATTGGGCGGATAGAGGGCCCAGTTGCCGCCCTGGGTCAGCTTGGCCTGGATGAACGGGTCAAGGTAGTCGGCCGGCGTGTCAAAGTCGCCGCCAAAGGTTTTTTCCGAATAGTCTTTGGCAAGCGGAAAGTACAGCGTGCCCTGGTATCTCGCCACCAGCGGCTTGTCGTTGGACAGCACCTCAGCCAGCAGGCTGAACACCACCAGCAGGCAAAACAGCACCAGGCTCCAGTAGCCCAGCCGGTTGCGCCGAAAGCGTTGCCAGGCGCGGCGCGAGGAAGAGATTGACGCCCCCACGCTTCCCGCTTCGCGTGGTGCGCTGCCTCCCGGAGGGGCTGGTGCGCCTGCGGCCCGGCGAAGCCGGTTCCGCCGCCCCGGCTGGGTGGAGACAGTGGCACCTTCAGTTTCCGGGTGGGAAACGCTGGCTGAATCAATCGAATTTGACACGCGGATCCACCCAGACATAGCAAAGGTCGCTGACCAGCTTGGTGGCCAGGCCGATCAGCGTGAAAAGGTAAAGCGTGCCCAGCACCACCGGGTAATCGCGCCGGATCACGCTTTCATAGCTGAGCAGGCCCAGGCCGTCGAGCGAAAACAGTGTTTCAATCAGTAGCGAGCCGGTAAAAAAGGCGCCGATGAACGCCGCCGGAAAGCCGGTGATGATGGGAATCAAGGCATTGCGAAACACATGCTTCCACAGCACCTGCCGCTCGCTCAAGCCCTTGGCCCGCGCTGTCAGCACATACTGCTTGCGGATTTCCTCCAGGAACGAGTTTTTTGTCAGCACCGCAGTGACCGCAAAGCTGCCCAGCACCATGGCCGTCACGGGCATGGTGATGTGCCAGAGGTAGTCGGTGATGCGCGCCCCCCAGCCCAGCGCCTCCCAGTTGGCTGACGTCAGGCCGCGCAGGGGGAACCATTGCAGCTGCCCGCCAAACACCACCAGCAACGCCACGCCCAGCACAAAGCCGGGAATCGCATAGCCCGCCAGCACCACCAGCGTTGTCACGAAGTCAAACCGGCTGCCGGCCCGCACCGCCTTGGCCACGCCCAGCGGCACGGCAATCAGGTAGCTGAGGAAAAACGTCCACAGCCCCAGGCTGGCCGACACCGGCAGCTTTTCCTTGACGAGCTGCCAGACATCCTTGTGCTGGTAAAAGCTGTTGCCCAGGTCGAACCGGGCAAAGCGGCCCAGCATTTGCAGAAACCGCTCATGCACCGGCTTGTCAAAGCCGTAGAGCACCTTGATCTCCTCGATGCGCTGGGCATCCACGCCCTGGCGACCCCGGTAACCGGCGCCGCTGCTGGCCGCGCGCTCGCCGCCCGAGTCGCGTCCCTGCAACTGCGCCACCATTTGCTCGACCGGCCCGCCCGGCACGAACTGCACCATGGCAAAGGTCAGCAGCAGCACGCCGAACAGGGTCGGAATCATCAGCAGCAGGCGCTTGAGGATGTAGCTGGCCATTGTCAAACCCTGCATTTCGACGAGTGCCAAGGCGCTGCCAGGACCGTCGGCGTAGCAGCCCCCGCAGGCGGCAGCGCAGTTCGCCAAGCGACCAGCATGGCGGTCATCTGGCCCACCAGGTGCTCATGGCCCAGGCGTCGGGCTGGTAAAATGGCGGAACGGTCGCGGGCAGCACAAAGGAACGCGGCCGGTAGCCGATCAGGAAAGCATCGCCGTAGTACTGCGGAACCGAGTAGTGGCCATGGGTCAGCACACGGTCCAGGGCGCGCATGGCGGCACTCAGGCCAGGCCGTGTGGTGGCAGTCACCACCTTTTGCAGTAGCGCGTCGACGGCCGGGTCGGCAATGCCCCAGACATTCGAAGAACCCGGCGTGGCGGCCGCTTTCGAGCCGAACAATTCGAGCAACTCGCCACCGGGCGCGGTGCTGCCGGGCAGGCGCAGCGTGCTCATCTCAAATTCGAACGCATCCATTTTTTGCTTGCCCAGCGAGAAATCGACGATGCGGTAGGTCAGGGTGATGCCGAGCTTTTCCAGCGCTTTTTGGAACGGGCCGACGATGCGCACCAGCGACGGCTGGTCGTTGAGAAACTCAAGGGTGAAGGCTTCGCCGGCGGCATTGCGCAGCGCGCCGTCCTTGTAGGCCCAGCCGGCTTCGCGCAGCAGCGCCTGGGCCTGGCGCAGGTTGTCCCGCAGGCTGCCCGGCGGGGCAGTGCTGGGCGACCGGGGCACCGGACCAAAAATCTCGGGCTGAAGCAGGGCGCGCAAAGGCTCGAGCAATGCCAGTTCGTCAGATTTTGGCAGACCCTCGGCATGGAACTCGCTGTTGGGAAAGTAACCGTTGACCCGCTTGTACAAGCCGTAGAACAGCTGGCGGTTCATCCATTCGAAATCCATGGCCAGGCCAATGGCGCGCCGCACCCGTACATCCTGGAGCCTGGGAACGCGCAGGTTGAACACATAGCCCTGAAAGTCGCCGGGATTGCGGTTTTCAAACGCCCGCTTGACCAGCTCGCCCGTACTGAACTGTTTGCCGGTGTACTGGCGGGCCCAGTTGCGCGAGATGAATTCACGCAGAAAATCAAACTCGCCGGCTTTCAGCCCCTCGAAACGCGAGGTCTCGTCCAGGTAGATCTTGAAGCTGATGCGGTCAAAGTTGAACTGCCCCTTGCGGCTGGGCAATTCCTGGCCCCAGTAACCGGGGTCCCGCACATACGTGATGTCGCGCCCCATGGCCGGGCTGGCCACCTTGTACGGCCCGGAGCCGATCGGCACATCAGAAACAATTTTGTCAAACGCTTTCGGCTGGCCGCCCGCCCGACCCCAGTCGCGGCTGAACACCGGCATGCCGCCCACCACCAGCGGCAGCTCCGGATTGGGCGTCAGGAAATCAAAGCGCACCACCTGCGCCGACACCGCCGTGACGCCCTTGACCTCGGCATAAAGGGTGCGGTACTGCGGCGCCGCCAGCTTGCTGGTGAGCTGGGTGAACGAATGCAGCACATCGGCAGCAATGACCGGCGCGCCGTTGTGGAACCGCGCCTTGTCATTGAGGTGAAAAGTTGCCGAGAGCTGGTCGGGCGCCACCGCCACATCGTCGGCCAGCAAGCCGTAGGCGGTGGTCGGCTCTTCGGAGTTGCCGATCAGCAGGCTTTCGACCAGCAGCAGCCCCAGGCCATAGGGCGCGGTGCCGCGCAGGGTGAACGGATTGAACTTGTCGAAATTGGTCGGCCGGGTGGGCGGCACCATGCGGATTTCGCCGCCCTTGGGCGCTGCCGGGTACACATAGTCGAAATGCGTGAAACCGGCAGGGTATTTGATGTCGCCGAACTGAG